>CAZREY010000289.1:2817-3639 GCA_964599015.1 uncultured Thiobacillus sp. | reverse complement strand
GTTCCGCCACCCAGGCGGCCAGGGAGCGGCCGCCCAGCATGATCAGCCCCTTGTCTTCGCCGTTGAAGCGGCGGGCCCGGCCGCCGGCCAGGATGACGGCGGAAACAGGGCGCGTCTCAGTCTTCACGATGATGTTCCAGGCGATAGACCTGGCGCTTGTAGCGGGGCCTTGTCCCCTCCCAGACCACGTTGGTGCCTGCCGCCGTGGATGTCCTGTCCTTGTCCCGCCGGACGAGGGTCAGACGCCAGGCGCAATCCGGGTGGGCCGCGGACTTGAGGCGGGCGGGCAGATGGTAGCGGGCCATGGTTTCCATGGCCGGGTCCACCCGGGTTTCCAGACAGGCCCCCGGGGGCAGGCGGCGTTCCACTTCCAAGAGCAGGGGGCGGTAGCCCCAGCCGGCCTCGGCCCAGGGTCGGAACAGGGCGGAAAGCAGCACCCAGACCAGGACCATGCCTGTGCTCCAGACCAGGACAGGACGGGTCTGGGCGCGGGGAAACAGGGGGATGGCAACCAGCCACAGCAGGGTGGCGGCCGCCGCCAGCCAAATTTCGTTGCCGGCCACGCTGCCGGGGACATAGGTAGGGGTCAGCCTGGCCACATGGCTGGCCAGCTTGGAGGGGACGCCCCATTCGATGGCCGAGAAATACACCCAGAAGGCAAAGGCGAAGAACAGGAAACACAACACGCCGAACCAGTAGAAGGCCTGGGCGGCGCCCCGCCGCAGATGGGCCAGGGCCAGGGCGGCCAGCAGGGCCAGGGGCAACAGCAGGGGCAGCAGGGCGCCGAGGCGGGACCAGGCGGGCATGAGGGCGGCGGCGGTC
>CAZREY010000289.1:0-2807 GCA_964599015.1 uncultured Thiobacillus sp. | reverse complement strand
GCGGGGCCTGAGCCAGCGCGGGGGCGGCAGCGGTGAGGGCGGCGGCGGTCAACACCAGAAGGGCCACCAGGGGAAGATGCAGTTCCGGGCTGCGGCCAAGGCGGCGGTGGTCATGCCAGACAGCACCCAGGGCAAGGGGCCACAGGGGCCAGGCAAACCAGGCCAGTTCCGAGAACAGCCTGGGCAACGACAGGGTCGGCAGGAAGCGCTGGAGGCCGTGCCATGCCAGCCAGGCCTCCAGCTGGTTCGAGGTGGCCATGATGGCCATGCCACCCAGGATCAGGGTGCCGCCCAGGCCCAGCCCCAGGGTCAGGGCATGGCGATAAGCCTGTTCCCGCCAGGAGCGGAAGACCAGAGGCAGCAGCATGACCCCCAGGCCCGCGGCCAGGTCCGGCAGTCCCCGCAGGCCCAGGGTGAGGGCGGCCAGACTCAGGCCAAGAACCAGGCCGCCGGCCCTGGGATGGGTTCGGGACCAGCCCATGCCCCACAGCAGCAGGGCCCAGACGGCCAACCACGCGGTTTCAGGGATGAGGGCGTGGGCCTGCAGCATCAGGCCGAATCCGCCCATCAGGGCCAGGACGGCGGCGGCGCCGAAGCCCGTGCCCAGCAATTTGCGGGCCGCCAGGCCGGTGCCCACCAGGGCTGTCAGGATAAATACACCACTGGCCAGGCGGGCACTGTCCTGCATATCCAGGCCGAAGGGGGCCAGCCTGGCGAACAGGCTCGCCACCAGGGTGTAGAGCGGTGCCTGGGCGGCCCAGATGGAGGAGTTGCCCTGGAGTTGGTCCAGAACGGAGGCCAGTACTCCGGCCTCCTCGGCCTGCCAGGCATCCCGGCCCGTGAGGCCGAAAAAGGCCCAGAAACCGGCCAGGATCACCAGCCAGAACAGCTTGCCGGGGTGCGTCGGATTCATGGGCGCTGAATGAAAAAAGGCAGCGCCAGGCTGCCTTCTTGCACCGAAACGGGTTCGGTCACCGGGGATGGGCTTACTTCTTGATGCCGTACTTCTGGCGGAATTTCTCGACGCGGCCGGCCGTGTCCACGATCTTCTGCTTGCCGGTGTAGAAGGGGTGGCAGGCGGCGCAGACTTCCACATGCAGGGCCTTCTTCATGGTGGAACGGGTGGTGAATGTGTTGCCACAACCGCAGGTCACCTGGATTTCGTTGTATTCGGGGTGGATGCCGGATTTCATGATGTCTGACTCGGGCTAAGGACGAAGGAAAGGGCGGAATTATCCACAAAAACCCCTTGCAAGGCAAACGCTTATGGCCCGTCACCGGATCTCCGCCAGCAGCCGCTCCAGCATCTGCTCGGCCTGGCGGCCGTAGCCGCCGCCGAACAGGTTGAAGTGGTTGATGACGTGGTAGAGGTTGTAAAGCGTGCGGCGCACGGCATAGCCCGGGTCCAGGGGCCAGGCTTCCCGGTAGGCGGCCTGGAAGTCGCCGGGGAAACCGCCGAACAGCTCGGTCATGGCCAGGTCCGTCTCCCGGTCGCCGTAGTAGACCGCCGGGTCGAACAGCACAGGCTCGCCGCCGACATAGGCGTGGTTGCCGCCCCAGAGATCGCCATGCAGCAGGCTGGGCTCGGGGGTATGACCCGGGAAAAAGGCCTCCAGGTTTTCCAGCAGGTGTTCGCCCCGTTCCAGCAGGCGCCTGCCCGCGCCATGGTCCCGGGCCAGATCCAGTTGGTGTTTCAGGCGGCGCTCCCGGTAGAAGCCGATCCAGTCCGGCATGGGGGCATTGGGCTGGTGGGTGGCGCCGATGGTGTTGTCCCGGTGCCAGCCGAAGGCCGTGCCGGTGATGCGGTGCAGGGCCGCCAGCCGACGCCCCAGGTCCGCGCCGCTGCCGGTCCCGCCCAGATCCAGGTATTCCAGCGCCAGCCAGGCCTCGCCGTCGGTGGCGCCCCAGGCGATGGGCCGGGGGACGCGGATGGCGCCACCACGGGCCAGTTCCGCCAGCCCCTCGGCCTCGGCCGCGAACATCTCCGTCTTGTCACGGGTGTTCAGCTTGAGGAAGAAGCGGCGTCCGTCCTGTCCCAGCAGCACGAGGCTGCGGTTGATGCAGCCACCCCCGGCGGGGGCCTGGCGGGCCACCGCGAAGGGCCGGCCGGTGGCGGCGCCGACAGCTTCGGCGATGTCCGCGGCCAGCCGGCCCTGCATGGCCATGCCTACTTGATCAGGGCCTTGGATTCCCTGGATGCACCGGCCTCTTCCATGCGGCGCAGATAGTTCTTCCAGTAAAACTCCTGCTCCATGCCCAGGTCGTACAGGTAGTCCCAGGAATAGATGCCGGAATCGTGGCCGTCGGAGAACACCAGCACCACGGCATACTGGCCCACGGGTTCGATGGCGGTGATCTCCACGTCCTTCTTGCCCACCTGCAGGGTTTCCTGGCCGGGGCCGTGGCCGCGCACCTCGGCGGAGGGGGAGTACACCCGCAGGTACTCGCAGGGCAGTTCGAAGCGCTTGCCGTCGTCGAAGGCCACTTCCAGCATGCGGGACTGCTTGTGGAGCTTGATCTCGGTGGGGATCGGGGTGGATTTGGTCAGGCCGCCCATGGCACTTCCTCTATTAGGATTCGATGATGAAGGCGAGTGTGCCAGCCCGTGCGGATTGAAACAAGTCCGAGTTATTTTGTCGGGTATTTCGCCCCGGCTCCGACCCGCGTACTGGGGCGTTTCGCCTTGACGCCGTCCGAGGTTTCGCGCTTAAATGCGCCCCTCTTTGCGCCGGGGTTCCCCGGATGCTCCTCAGGCCAGGTAGCTCAGTTGGTAGAGCAGCGGATTGAAAATCCGCGTGTCGACGGTT
>CAZREY010000288.1:0-3653 GCA_964599015.1 uncultured Thiobacillus sp. | reverse complement strand
CCGGACGCACCGGCACGATGCGGTAGCCGAAGCCCTGCATGGCCCGGGACACGCCGAAGCTGGGCCGGTCCGGCTTGGGGGACAGGCCCACCACGGCGACGGTCTTCACCCGTTGCAGCAGGGCCTTGATCTCCTCGGGGGCGGGGTTCCGGAAGTTCATGTCAGAGGTCTTTCACCATGATGTAGTCGTCCATGTAATACCCGTGGCCGATATCCTCGACGATGATATCGGCCACCTTGAAACCGTGCTTCAGGTAGGCCTGGATGGCGTTGTGGTTCTGCCGGTTCACCCGCAGGGCCAGGCGGGTGCAGCCGTGCTCCCGGGCATGCCGCGCCACCTCTCCGATGAGCCGGCCGCCGATGCCGTGGCGCTGCCAGTCCGGGTGCACGTAGAGCTTGTCCAGCTTGTAGTCCCCCTCCGCCAGGGGGTGGCCATGGGCGAAACCGATGAGCTCGTCGCCGGCCCGGGCCGCCAGCCACAGGTCGCCCCGGGCCAGGAGTTGGCGTACGAGGCCCGGCTTGTAGCGCTGGGCCAGCATGTACTCGATCTGGGCCTCGGTGATGAGGCCCGGGTAGTGGCGCCGCCAGACCAGGCCCGCCAGTTCCACCAGGGCCTCCGCCTCTTCCAGTCGCAGCAGGCCGAATTCCATTTCATCCATAGACGCCGGGTTCTCCTTCAGGGCGGGTCTTGAAGCGCTTGTGCACCCAGAAGTACTGCTCGGGCATTTCGCGGATGCGGTCCTCGATGAAGGCGTTCATGCGGCGGGTGTCGGCCTCCACGTCCTGGGTGGGAAAATCATCCCAGGCCGGGTAGAAGCGGGTGACATATTGTCTTCCGTCCCAGTGGGTGATGCAGGGGATCACCACGGCGTGGGTGGCCCTGGCCAGGCGAGACAGGCCGGTGATGGTGGCGGCGGGCACGCCGAAGAAGGGGACGAAGACGGCGTCCTTGCGGCCGTAGTCCAGGTCCGGCAGGTAATAGAACGGCAGTCCCCGGCGGATGGCCCGGATCACCGGCTTGATGCCGTCGTGGCGGGAATACATCTCCGACTTCCCCCCGGGGCCGGTAAAACGGGTGCGGGCATGGAGCATGAGCTGGTCCAGATGGGGATTCTTGATGGTGGAGTACATGGAGACGGCGGGGGCGAACTCGGCGGTGACCCGTATACCGCCGATGTTCAAGCCCAGGAAGTGGGGTGCCAGCCAGATCACCGGCTGGCCGGTCCGGGCCTGGTAATGCTCCCGGCCTTCCAGGCGGGCGAGGCGTTCCAGTTCGGACCGGCTGCCCCACCAGGACACGGTCTCCAGCAGCGTGGACCGGCCCAGGGCGCGGAAATGGGCCTGGACCACCCGCCGGCGCCGGGCCGTGTCCCATTCGGGGAAGCACAGGCGCAGGTTGGTGTCCGCCACGTGGCGGCGGTGGCCGGCCAAGTGGTAAAGCAGGGCGCCCAGGCCGCTGCCCAGGGCCCCCAGGACCCGGGCCGGCAGGAAGCGCCAGAGCAGCCAGAGCAGGAAGATGGCCAATCCGCGCATTACAGGCCCTCGGGCACGGGAGGCATGTCTCCCCGGCGACGGTAGATGCTGTAGTTCCAGAGATATTGCGCCGGGTATCGGCGGATCAGGTCGGACATGGCCTGGTTGACCCGTTTGCCCTGGCCGGTGGCGTTACTCTCCGGAAGGGCTGGGATGGGCTCGATATGCAGGTGGTACCCCCGGCCCCAGGAGAGGCGCCGGGCAAACACGATCAAGGGCGTGGCGCCCGTTCGCTCCAGCAGGCGGTAGGGCAGGGAAGGCATGTAGGCGGGGTTTCCCAGAAAGGAGAGCCACTGCCCCTCCCCCTTGTTGGCGGTCTGGTCCGGCAGGATGAACACGGCCTGGTTCTCCTTCAGTTTCGTCAGCAGGGACCTCACGCCGGCAGTGCCCGGCGGCACGGTTCTGACGCCGCTGCGCTCGCGGCCTTCTTTCATCATGTCGTGGACCCAGCCCTGCCGGGGTGGGGTATAGAGGGCCGTTGTGGGTATCCTGTGGGCGATGTACATGCCGCAGACCTCCCAGCAGCCGAGATGGGGCGCCAGCAACAGGATACCTTTCCCGGATTCCCGGGCAGCCTCCAGGTGATGCCAGCCCTGGACGTCCCGTACCGTGGCGAAGACCCGTTCCAGAGGGGCCAGCCAGATGAGGGGAAGTTCCGCCAGGCCTTTTCCGAGTTCCCCGGCGGCGGTGAATAGGGCCGAGGGGCTGTAGAGCCTTGCGTGGGCAAGGTTTTTTTTCAGGCGCCCGCGGTAGCGGTTGCGCAGCAGGGCCCCCCATCCCATAAGGAGGCCCAGGCCATGGAGCATGGGCAGAGGGAGGTGGGAGACCAGGCGCAGGAGAGAAAGCAAGTTGGTTTTGACCAATTATTGTGCCGATGACAGAATTATCGCAGCCGCCGAGTTAATTGCAGCAATGCAGCGACAAATTGCGGGCGGGATACAAATGCAGCTAAAGCGTCCCGCTCCTGTCCCCGGAGGCGGCCACGCCGAACTGATTGGGGAATCACAAAGGAGCTTTCATGAGCAAAGAGTACCTCTTCACCTCCGAATCCGTGTCCGAAGGCCATCCGGACAAGGTGGCGGACCAGATCTCCGACGCCATCGTCGACGCCATCCTGACCCAGGACCGGCACGCCCGCGTGGCCGCCGAGACCCTGTGCAACACCGGCCTGGTGGTGCTGGCGGGCGAGATCACCACCCATGCCAACGTGGACTACATCCAGGTGGCCCGGGACGTCATCAAGAACATCGGCTACGACAACACGGAATACGGCATCGACTACAAGGGCTGCGCCGTGCTGGTGGCCTACGACAAGCAAAGCCCCGACATCGCCCAGGGCGTGAACAAGGCCTACGACGACAACCTGGACCAGGGCGCCGGCGACCAGGGCCTGATGTTCGGCTACGCCTGCGACGAAACCCCCTCCCTCATGCCCATGCCCATCTGGCTGGCCCACCGCCTGGTGGAGCGCCAGGCCATGCTGCGCAAGGACGGCCGCCTGCCCTGGCTGCGCCCGGACGCCAAGTCCCAGGTCACCCTGAAATACGTGGACGGCCGGCCCGCCGCCATCGACACCGTGGTGCTCTCCAGCCAGCATGCCCCGGAGATGTCCGAGGGCCCGCGCATGAAGCAGGAGTTCATCGACGCGGTGGTCGAGGACATCATCAAGCCCGTGCTGCCGGCGGAACTCATCAAGGGCGACATCAAGTACCTGGTGAACCCCACCGGGCGTTTCGTGGTGGGCGGCCCCCAGGGGGATTGCGGCCTCACCGGGCGCAAGATCATCGTCGACACCTACGGCGGCGCGGCGCCCCACGGCGGCGGCGCCTTCTCCGGCAAGGATCCCTCCAAGGTGGACCGTTCCGCCGCCTACGCCGGCCGCTACGTGGCCAAGAACATCGTCGCCGCCGGCCTGGCCAGCAGGTGTCTCGTCCAGGTCTCCTACGCCATCGGCGTGGCCCATCCCACCAGCGTCATGGTGGAGACCTTCGGCACCGGCAGGATCAGCGATGAGAAGCTCATCGAACTGGTGAAGCGGCATTTCGATCTGCGGCCCAAGGGCATCGTCAACATGCTGGACCTGCTGCGGCCCGTCTACCAGAAGACCGCCGCCTACGGCC
>CAZREY010000287.1:0-3654 GCA_964599015.1 uncultured Thiobacillus sp. | reverse complement strand
CGTTGAGGGGGGTGCGCAGCTCATGGCTCATGCGGGAGAGGAACTCGGACTTGGCCCGGCTGGCCCGCTCGGCTTCCAGCTTGGCGGCCAGCAGTTCCACGGTGCGCAGCTGTATCCGTTCCTCCAGCTCCTCGTTCAGGCGATGCAGGGCTTCATCGGCCTGCTTGCGCTCGGTGATGTCCAGGGAGGAGCCCACCAGGCGCAGGGGTTTTTCTCCGGGGGCGCTGACCCGCCGGCCCTGGACCTGGACCCAGCCGATGGAACCGTCCTTGCGGCGCACGGGATGCGCGAGGGTGTATTGATCGCTGCGCCCGTCCACGACGGCCTGGATGGCGGCCGCGACGTCCGGCTGGGCCTGTTCCGGCACGGTGTCCACCCAGTCGGCCAGGTTTTCCGAAAGCTCGTCCGCCTCGTAGCCCAGCAGGCGGGTGAGGTTGCCGTCGAAGAAGATGCGGCCCTCCTCCGGCCATATCTCCCAGGCGCCGGAATGGCCGATCTGGGCCGCCAGGGTGTAGCGCTCCTCGCTGCGGCGCAGGGCGGCCTCCGCCCGCTTGCGGTCGCTGAGGTCCACGTCCAGGCAGTAGAGTTCCCGGCCCGCGTCCGCCGAGTCCAGGACCACGTGGCTGGAAAAGACCGGCACCAGGGAGCCGTCCTTGCGCATGAGCTCCAGCTCCTCGGCCGGCCGGGCTTCGCCGCTGCGCGCCATCTGCTCCACGGCCCGCCGCACGTCCTCGCGCAGGGCGGGGGGAATGATGAGGTCCAGGAGGTTGCGCCCCAGGGCCTCGTCCCTGCCGTAGCCGTACAGCACCTCGCTGGCCCGGTTCCAGTAGCGCACGGTGCCATCCGGGCCATAGCCCTGCACCGCCACCGTGGGCACCTGCTCGAAGAGCAGGCGGAAGCGTTGCTCGCTCTGCCGCAAGGCTTCCTGGGTCCGCTTGCGTTCGCTGATGTCGGTGATGCTGCCCCGCACCAGGTTGCGTCCCGTGGCGGGCAGGCGCACCAGCCGCAGCTCGCAGGGAATGTCCTGTCCGGCGGCATTGCGATGCAGCCACTCGAACACCGGCGCGCCGCCGTCCAGTGCCTCGTGTATGTACGCCATGGCGGCCTGGGCCGAGGCGCGCCCGTCAGCCTGGGTGGGCGCGCTCAAATCGACGGGGGACAGGCCCAGGAGGGTTTCCCGCGGCATGCCGAACAGACGCTCCGCGTTGCCGTTGGCCTCCACGAATCGGTTGCTGTCGGCATCGAACACCACGATGGCTTCGGGGGCGTGTTCCACCTGTGTGCGGAAGCGCTGCTCGCTCTCCCGCAGGGCCTGCTGGGCCCGCTTGCGCTCCGTGATGTCCTGCAGCGTGAACTGCAGGAGGCGGCGCGGGCCGGCCTGGAAGCTGAGAAGGTTCACCTCGGCGTCCCACAGCTCGCCGTCGGGTCTCTGGTGGCGCCACTCGAAGGTGACCGCCCCTTCACGCTGCGCCTCCTGGATGTAGGCGATGGCCTTCTCGGCCGAAGGGGTGCCGTCGTATTGCAGCGGCGCGGAGACGTCCAGGGGCGTCTTGCCCAGGGTCTCGGCGCGGGCGGCGTGGCGGTAGATCCTGGTGGCGGCGGGATTGCAGTCGAGGAACTCGAAGGTCCCGGCGTCCATCACCACGATGGGGATGGGCGAACTGTCGAACACCCGCTGGCGGAAGGCCTCGCTGGCGGCGATCTGGGCCTGCTCCCGGGCCGAGCGCAGCAGCAGCAGGACGACGACGCCGCCGAATACCGCCACCAGGGCCACGAGGCCGGCGCTGATCAGGTGATCCCGCGCCATCACCGCGTCCAGCGGGGCCAGCACCGACGCCTCGGCCAGGCCGATGGCGGTGATGAGGCCATAGTCGTTGAGACGGTGCCAGGCATAGATGCGGGGCACCTGGTCCAGGGTGCCCGGCGAGCGGAAAATGCCCTGGACGGGGGCGCCGGGGGCCAGGAGCGGCCGGTCCTCCGGCACCCCCTTGCCCATGGCCTGGCGGAAATCCTGGCTTCGGGCCAGGAAGCTGCCGTCGGCATGGAGCAGGGCGATCACGTCCCGGTCGGAAAGCCCCAGGGCCGCCAGCTTGACGGACAGGTATTCGGATGACACCGACATGTTCAGGGTGCCGGCGAAGCGGCCGTCCCGCAGGATCGGGCGGTTGACGATGAAGGTCCACGCGTTGCCCAGCCGGGACATCACCGGCTTGCCGATCACCAGCCGGTCGCCGCCACCCTGCTGGGCGCGGAAATGGGCCCGGTCGCCCACGTAGGTGCGCTGGCGCACGCCCAGGCTGTTGTAGAGGACGAAGCCGTCCTCTCCCACCACCGTCACGTGGCTGACCGCGCCGGGCGGCAGGGATTCCAGCGCGGCGCGGGCGCGGGCGTCGAAATCGGCCGGGTTGTCCTGCCACTCCCGGCGCAATTGCCGCAGCGCCAGGTCGATGCCGGCCAGCAGGCCGCCCATCTGCCCGGCCATGGCGTCGGCCAGCTGCAGGCTGCGCTGCTCCGCCTGGGCCAGCACCTGCTGGCGCATGAGGTCGTGGGTCCGTTCCACCTGCCACCAGGCCAGCACGCCCACGGCCAGGGTCAGGACCGTCACCAGGACGGCCAGGCGCCGGGCGGTGTGCCGCGTCCCCAGGGACGTGCTCTCCGGGCCGTCCTGCCCTGGCAAGGGGCTCATCGCTCGGATGCCTTTCCCGCCAGGGCCCGGTGGATGGCCTGCCGCAGCTGCTCGATGTCCAGGGGCTTGGTCAGGTAATCGACGAAACCTGCTTCCCGTGCCCGCGCCAGGTCCCTGGGCATGGCGTTGGCGCTGATGCCGATGACCGGGATGTCCCGGGTGGGCGCCTGGGCGCGGAGCCGGGCGAGCACGGCGTAGCCGTCCATGTCCGGCAGGTTGATGTCCAGCAGGATCAGGTCGGGCCCATGGGCCTGGGCCAGTTCCATGCCGATGCCGGGGCGGTCGGCGGTCATCAGCCGCAGGCCGTCCATCTTGCCCAGGATGCGTTCCATGAGGCGCGTGTTGGCGGGGTTGTCCTCGATGTAGAGCAGGGTGCGGACGCCCGCGGGGACCGCTGTCGCGGCGTCCCGGGCCGGGCGGGGCGCCGCAGCGGCCTCGGTGGCGGCGGCCGGCAGTTCCACCCAGAAGGTGGAGCCCAGGCCGGGCGTGCTTTCCACGCCGATCCGGCCCTGCATCAGTTCCGTCAGCCGCTTGGAGAGGGCCAGGCCGATGCCGGTGCCCTCGATGGCCGCCTTGTCGGCGTCCAGGCGCTCGAAGGGACGGAACAGCAGGGCCTGCTGTTCGGGGGCCAGGCCCGGCCCGGTATCGGTGATGGCGATGCGGACCGTGTCGCGGCCGGAGGTGCAGGACACGGTGACGCTGCCCTGGTCCCGGTTGTATTTCACCGCGTTGGACAACAGGTTGAGCAGCACCTGCTTGAGCCGGACCCGGTCGGCCAGCACGCTGGCGCAGGCTGGAAGATGGATGCCCTCCAGGCGGATGCCCCGGGCCTCCGCCAGGGGGGTCACCAGGGCCTGGCATTCCCGCAGGGTCGATTCGACGCCCAGGGGCTCCAGGCTGACGGACAGCTTGCCGGATTCGATGCGGGACAGGTCCAGCACCTCGTTGATCATTTCCAGCAGGTGCCG
>CAZREY010000286.1:0-3660 GCA_964599015.1 uncultured Thiobacillus sp. | reverse complement strand
TAGAAGAATATCCAGAAGGCTTCCCAGGGTCCCAGGTTCCATGTCAACAGTTCCTGCCACAACTCGGTGGCGGGCGTGAAGTAGGCCACGAAAGTGAAACCGGTCCACAGGGCCAGGATGACCCAGGCCACATGCTTGCCGCCCCGGCGCAGGATTTTTTCCGCGTTCCAGGGTTGGCTGTTGAGCTTCTGCTGTTTCTTGTGATCGCCCTCGAACCAGCCTTCCACCCACATGAACAACTCCGTGTACACGGTTTGCGGGCAGGCATAGCCGCACCACAGTCGGCCGGCGATGGCGGTGAACAGGAACAGTGCAAGGGCGGAGATGATCAGCAGGACCGCCAGCCAGATGAAATCCTGGGGCCAGAAGACCAGATCGAAAAGATAGAACTTGCGCGCGCCCAGATCGAACAGCACCGCCTGCCGGTCGTTCCATTGCACCCAGGGCAGGCCGTAATAGATAACCTGGGTCAGCACCACCAGGGCAATGCGCCACCAGTTGAACCAGCCATGCACGGCGCGGGGATAGATTTTCTGATGGACGGAGTAAAGGGATTGCTCCTCTTCGCCCTTATTGATGATGGGGATGCTGTTGGGCTTGGGGTCAGTCAATTTCGCTTCCTCTCACGTCAGATCGTCCGCCGCCAATTCAGCTTGGCGTTCTGTTCTCCGATCCATCTTCGGGTATCCACTACTTTGGTAGAGCCCGGAGAGCAGCCCGCTCGCTGAAACGGGCTGCTCTCCGGGGCCGGACAACCGGCCACCGGGGAGAAAGTCCTGGCTTAGTTCGCCGCTGCGGGTGCGGTGGCGTCGGCAGTGGCTGCCTCGGCTGCGGGTGCGGCTGCTTCGACCGCGGGCTTTTGGCCGCCACCCAGACCCCAGACATAAGCGGTCAAGAGGTGGAGCTTGGCTTCGCCGAGATGGGCCTGGGCGGGCATGCCGCCCTTGCGGCCCTTCACGATGGTCTCGATGATGGCCGCCTCGCTGCCACCATACTGCCACGCGTCATCCACGATGTTGGGGAAGCCGGCAGCGGTCATGCCCTTGCCGTCTTCACCGTGGCAGCCCGCGCAGGCTGCGTACTTCTCCTTGCCAACGGCAGCCAGGGCGGCGTCGTGGGGTTTGCCACCCAGGGACAGGACGTAGTTGGCCACTTCCTTGGCGCCCTGCTCGTCACCTGCCAGGCCGCCGGGCATCTCCGCCACACGGCCATTGGTGATGCTGGCCTTGATGTCGTCGGGGGTGCCGCCGAACAGCCACTGGTTGTCGGCCAGGTTGGGGAAACCCCGGGCGCCCTGGGCATCGGAGCCGTGGCACTGGGAGCAATAGGTCAGATACAGGTTCTCGCCCATCTTCCTGGCGTCGGGGTTGGCCGCCACGGTCATGACGTCCTGGCCCATGAAGGGTTGCAGCACGGCGTTGAACTTGGCGTCAATGCGTTCCTTTTCTTCCTGGTATTCCTTGGCGGAAGACCAGTTCCAGATGCCCTCGAACTTGCCCACGCCGGGATACAGGACCAGATAGATGATGCCGAAAAAGATCAGGCCGTAGAACAGCCACATCCACCAGCGGGGCAGGGGGTTGTTCAGCTCCTGCAGGTCGCCGTCCCAGGTGGGGGACATCAGTTCGGCCTGCTCGCCGGGGGCCAGCTTCTTGGTGGTCTGGCTGCTCAGAACCCACAGCGAGAACAGGATGCCAGCGATGGTCAGCGCGGCGATGTAGTAGTGCCAGAAGTCGCTGACAAAGTCGGGAATTGCATATCCAGCAATCATGAGTGTCTCCTAATCAATTAGGGGCGTGGCCGGTCCCTTGGCCATCGCCTGCGTCTTCCCGGAAGGGAAGCTGGGCCGCGTCATCGAACTTCTGCTTGTTCTCGCGGTGGAAGGCCCACCAGACGATGGCGATGAACAGCACGAAGAACAGCACGGTGGCGATGGAGCCCCAGAGACCGGCGTCCATGTCAGTTAGCCTTCGGACCGTAGGTGCCGAGTACCTGCAGGTAGGCGATGATGGCGTCCATCTCCGTCTTGTCCTTCAGCATCTCGGGGGCCTGGGCGATTTCCTCATCCGTGTAGGGGTGACCGGCCATGTCCTTCAGCACGGTCATCTTCTTCTGGATGGTGCCATCGTCGGCGGGGGCATCGGCCAGCCAGGCATAGGCGGGCATGTTGGACTCGGGCACCACGGAGCGCGGGTCCATCATGTGGGCGTAATGCCAGTCATCCGAGTAGCGGCCGCCGACCCGGTGCAGGTCGGGGCCGGTGCGCTTGGAGCCCCACTGGAACGGACGGTCGTAGACGAACTCGCCGGCCACGGAGAAGTGGCCGTAGCGCTCGGTCTCGGCGCGGAAGGGACGGATCATCTGGGAATGGCAGTTATAGCAGCCTTCCCGGACGTAGATGTCCCGGCCCGTCAGTTGCAGGGCATTGTAGGGTTTCAGGCCTTCGATCGCTTCCGTGGTGGACTTCTGGAAGAACAGGGGCACGATCTGGACCAGGCCGCCGATGGACACGACCACGAAGGTCAGGACCATGAGCAGGCCGATGTTCTTTTCAAGAACCTTGTGTGCTGACATGTTTGGTCTCCTTATCCGAGGTCTGGCGGATCAAGCCGCGACAGCTTCGGGGATGCGGGCGTCGTTCACGGCCTTGCCCGCGGCGATGGTCTTCCACACGTTGTATGCCATCAGCAGCATGCCGGCGAAGAACATGGCGCCACCGATGAGGCGGATCGTGTAGAACGGATACATGGCATTGACCGACTGGGCGAAGCTGTAGGTCAGGGTGCCGTCCGCGTTGGTGGCGCGCCACATCAGGCCCTGGGCCACACCCGCGATCCACAGGGAGGCGATGTACAGCACGACGCCGATGGTGGACCACCAGAAGTGCACGTTGATCAGCCGGGTGCTGTACATCTCCTCACGGCCGAACAGGCGCGGGATGAGGTGGTACAGGGAGCCGATGGAGATCATGGCCACCCAACCCAGGGCGCCGGAATGCACGTGACCCACGGTCCACTCGGTGTAGTGGGACAGGGCGTTCACGGTCTTCACGGACATCATGGGGCCTTCGAAGGTGGACATACCGTAGAAGGACATGGCGGTGATCAGGAACTTCAGGATGGGGTCGGTGCGCAGCTTATGCCAGGCGCCGGACAGGGTCATGATGCCGTTCATCATGCCGCCCCAGGAGGGTGCGATCAGCATCAGGGAGAACACCATGCCCAGGGACTGGGCCCAGTCGGGCAGGGCGGTGTACAGCAGGTGGTGAGGACCCGCCCACATGTAGATGAAGTTCAGCGCCCAGAAGTGCACGATGGACAGGCGGTAGGAGAAGATGGGCTTGCCGGCCTGCTTGGGGATGAAGTAGTACATCATGCCCAGGAAGGCGGTGGTCAGGAAGAAGCCCACGGCGTTGTGGCCGTACCACCACTGCACCATGGCGTCATGCACGCCGGCGTAGGCGGAGTAGGACTTGGTCAGGGTCACCGGCAGTTCGGCGCTGTTGACGATGTGCAACAGGGCGATGGTGACGATGTAGGCGCCGAAGAACCAGTTGGCCACGTAGATGTGCTTGGTCTTGCGCTTGACGATGGTGCCGAAGAACAGCACGGCGTAAGCCACCCACACCACGGTGATCAGGATGTCGATGGGCCATTCCAG
>CAZREY010000285.1:0-3680 GCA_964599015.1 uncultured Thiobacillus sp. | reverse complement strand
TGCTGCGCGACCAGGCGCTGGGCCCGCGCGTGGTGCCCATTCTGGTGGACGAGGCCCGCACCTTCGGCATGGAAGGGCTGTTCCGCACCGTGGGCATCTACTCCTCCGTGGGCCAGCTCTACGAGCCCGTGGATTCCGACCAGGTGATGTACTACCGGGAGGACAAGGGGGGCCAGATCCTGGAGGAAGGCATCAACGAGGCCGGGGCGTTCAGCTCCTGGCTGGCCGCCGCCACCTCCTACAGCACCAACGGCGTGCAGATGGTGCCCTTCTACATCTACTACTCCATGTTCGGCTTCCAGCGCATCGGCGACCTGGCCTGGGCCGCCGGCGACTCCCGTGCCCGGGGTTTCCTGCTGGGGGGCACCGCCGGCCGCACCACCCTGAACGGCGAGGGCCTGCAGCACGAGGATGGGCATTCCCATCTGCAGGCGGCCATGATCCCCAACTGCATCTCCTACGACCCCACCTTCCACTACGAACTGGCGGTGATCGTCCAGGACGGCCTGCGCCGCATGAACCAGGAGCAGGAGGACGTGTTCTATTACATCACCGTGATGAACGAGAACTACAGCCACCCGGCCCTGCCCAAGGGGGCCGAGAAGGGCATCCTCAAGGGCCTCTACAAACTGCCGGAAATGGGGAGTGGGAAAGGGGGCGTGGGAAAAGGCAAAAAAGCCAAACCCCGTGTGCAGCTGCTGGGCTCCGGCACCATCCTGCGGGAGGTCATGGCCGCCGCCGAGATGCTGGAAGCCGACTGGGGCGTGGCCGCCGACGTGTGGAGCGCCACCAGCTTCAACGAACTGCGCCGGGAGGCCCAGGAGGTGCACCGCTGGAACCTGCTGCACCCGGACAAGAAGGCAAAGACCAGTTACGTGGAACAGTGCCTGGACGGCACCGAAGGACCCGTCATCGCCTCCACGGACTACATGCGCGCCTACGCCGACCAGATCCGGCCCTATGTGCATCGCCGCTATGTCACCCTGGGCACCGACGGCTTCGGCCGTTCCGACTCCCGGGAGGCCCTGCGCAGCTTCTTCGAGGTGGACCGCCGCTACGTGGTGCTGGCCGCCCTCAAGGCCCTGGCGGATGACGGCGTGCTG
The DNA here is from genome assembly GCA_964599015.1 of uncultured Thiobacillus sp. GTDB lineage: Bacteria > Pseudomonadota > Gammaproteobacteria > Burkholderiales > Thiobacillaceae > PFJX01. Next base: position 2,577 of record CAZREY010000285.1, on the reverse strand, counting down.
CCGGCCGCCAAGGCCGCCGAGGCCATCAGGAAATACGGCATCGACGCCGACCGGCCCAACCCGGTCAACGTTTAACAGGAGACGAAGACATGAGCATCAAGGAAGTCGTCGTCCCCGACATCGGCAACTTCGAGAACGTCGAGATCATCGAGATCATGGCCAGCGTGGGCGACACCCTGGCCGCCGACGATTCCATCATGACCGTGGAGTCCGACAAGGCCGCCATGGACATCCCCGCCCCCTTCGCCGGCACGGTGAAGGAATTGAAGATCAAGGTGGGGGACAAGGTCTCCGCCGGCTCCCTGGTCCTGCTGCTGGACACCGCCGGCGCCGGCGAGGAGAAGAAGCCCGCCGCCGCCGCCCCAGTGGTGAAATCCTTCGTCCCGCCGGCGGCGGAAGTCGCGGCCGCGGTGCCGCCTCCCAGCCACCCCGTACCCGAGGCCCCCGCCACCATCGCGCCCAAGCACCGGCCCGACCCCGTGGCGGCCCACGCGGAATTCGCCGAAGGCAAGCCCGCCCATGCCAGTCCCGCCGTGCGCCGCTTCGCCCGGGAACTGGGCGCGGACCTGACCCGCATGAAGGGCAGCGGCCCCCGGGGCCGCATCACCCAGTCGGACGTGCAGGCCTGGGTCAAGGGCGAACTGGCCAAGCCCCGCAGCGAGGGCATGGGCGGCGCCGCCGGCATCGCCATCCCGCCGGCCCCGGCCGTGGACTTCACCCAGTTCGGCGAGGTCGACACCCAGCCCCTGTCCCGCATCAAGAAGCTGTCCGGCGCCAACCTGCACCGCAACTGGGTCACCGCGCCCCACGTCACCCAGTTCGACGAGGCGGACATCACCGATCTGGAGGACTTCCGCAAGTCCATGCTGGACGAGGCCGCCAAGCGGGGCGTCAAGCTCACCCTGCTGGCCTTCCTCATGAAGGCCGTGGTCAACGCCCTGCGCACCTTCCCCAACTTCAACGCCTCCCTGGCCGCCGACGGCGAGACCCTGGTGCTGAAGAAGTACTTCCACGTGGGCTTCGCCTGCGACACCCCGGACGGCCTGGTGGTGCCGGTGATCCGGGACGTGAACAAGAAGGACGTCATGGACATCGCCAAGGAACTGGCGGAACTGTCGGAACTGGCCCGGGAGCGCAAGCTCAAGGTGGACGCCATGCAGGGCGGCTGTTTCACCATCTCCAGCCTGGGAGGCATCGGCGGCACCGCCTTCACCCCCATCATCAACTGCCCGGAAGTGGCCATCCTGGGCGTCTCCCGGGCCGACTTCAAGCCGGTGTGGAACAAGGCCGCCAAGACCTTCGAGCCCCGGCTGATGCTGCCCCTGTCCCTGTCCTACGACCACCGGGTCATCGACGGCGCCGACGGTGCCCGCTTCACCAGCCACCTGCGGGCCATGCTGTCGGACGTGCGCCGGCTGCTGCTGTAAAGGCGGTGATGGGGGAAGGGTGATGGGGAATGGGTAAAATCCCCCGCCTCGCTCCCATCCCTCATTCCCCATCCCTCATTCCTAAAGCAACATGAGCTCAAACATGGAAATCAAGGTTCCGGACATCGGCAACTTCAAGGACGTCGAGGTCATCGACATCCTGGTGAAGGCGGGCGACAGCGTGGACAAGGACACTTCCCTCCTCACCGTGGAGTCCGACAAGGCCGCCATGGACATCCCCTGCCCCCGGGCCGGGGTGGTGGAAAAGCTGCTGGTGAAGGTGGGGGACAAGGTTTCCGAGGGCTCGCCCATCCTGGTGCTGGGAGTCGGAAGTGGGGAGTCGGAAGTGGGAAAAACCCCGCCCGCCCCCCCCGAAGCACCCACTCCCCACTCCCCACTTCCCACTCCCCAATCAGACCTCCACGCCCAAACCCTGGTGCTGGGCGCCGGCCCCGGTGGTTACACGGCTGCCTTCCGGGCCGCCGACCTGGGCCAGCAGGTGGTGCTGGTGGAACGCTTCCCCAGCCTGGGCGGCGTGTGCCTGAACGTGGGCTGCATCCCCTCCAAGGCCCTGCTGCACACCGCCCGCCTCATCACCGAGGCGGAGGAGATGGCGGAACACGGCGTCACCTTCGCCAAGCCGAAAGTGGATCTGGACAAGCTGCGGGCCTGGAAGGCCAATGACGTGGTGGGCAAGCTCACGGGCGGTTTGAGTCAGCTGGCCAAGCAGCGCAAGGTCACCGTGGTCCACGGCGTGGCGAAGTTCACCGGCCCGAACACGCTGACAGTGGACGGCCCGGATGGCATCAAGACCCTCTCCTTCGACCACGCCATCATCGCCGCCGGCTCCGAGGCCATCAAACTGCCCTTCCAGCCCGACGACCCCCGGGTCATGAGCTCCACCGGCGCCCTGGCCCTGGCGGACGTGCCCAAGCGCCTGCTGGTCATCGGTGGCGGCATCATCGGCCTGGAGATGGGCACGGTGTACGACGCCCTGGGCTCCAGGGTCACCGTGGTGGAAATGGGGGGCCAGCTCATCCCCGGCTGCGATGCCGACCTGGTGAAGCCCCTGGCCAAACGCATGGAAATACGCTTCGAGGCCATCCGGCTCAACACCGGTGTCACCGCCATGGAGGCGAAAAAGGATGGC
>CAZREY010000284.1:0-3682 GCA_964599015.1 uncultured Thiobacillus sp. | reverse complement strand
GATATCCGCCTCGATGGTAGCCGCCAGGTGGTTGGCCTGGCCGGTCAGGTCGGCGGCCTCGTGGTAGTCCACGCCGTCCTTCTTGAAGGCGGAATTGCGCAGATAGGCCCAAAGGAAGGTGACCATGCCCAGCCGGTGGGCTTCGGCGAAGGCCTGGGAAATCTCCCAGGCCTGGCGGCGGGACTCGGGGGAGCCGAAATACACCGTGGCCCCCACCGCCACCGCCCCCAGCTCGAAGGCCTTGCGCACGTCGGTGAACAGGGTCTGGTCGTGCATGGTCGGGTAGGTGAGCATCTCGTTGTGGTTCAGCTTCACCAGGAAGGGGATCTTGTGGGCGTATTTGCGGGACACCGCCCCCAGCACCCCCAGGGTGGAGGCCACCGCGTTGCAGCCCCCCTCCATGGCCAGCCGGACGATGTTCTCCGGATCGAAATATTCCGGATTGGGGGCGAAGGAAGCCCCGGCGGAGTGCTCCACCCCCTGGTCCACGGGCAGGATGGACAGGTAGCCCGTGCCCGCCAGGCGGCCGGTGTTGAATATCTGCTGGAAGCCCCTCATGGTGCCGGGGCTGCGGTCGCTGCCCGCCACCACCCGGTCGATGAAGTCCGGCCCCGGCAGGTGCAGGGCGCTCCGGGGAATGGTGCGGCAGGTGTGGGTGAGCAGGGCGTCGGCCTCGTTGCCGAGGAGTGCCGGGATATTGGTCATGCTGCCTCCTGATGGGAATGTATGGGTCCGCCCCCCGAAGGGCGGAGAGGAAAATTCCGGTGCTCTGAATGTAGCCCAGAATCGGCGGATATCCGTTCAGGGCGCCGCCGACCCGGGGCATTGTGCGCCGCGATCATTGCAGCCCGCTTTCGTTCCCGCCCTTCCCCCTCCGCCCGCCAGCCGCGCGGGCATAGAATGGCCGCCATGCGGACCCGTTGCGCCTGGTGCGGCGCCGACCCCCTCTATCAGGCCTACCACGACAAGGAATGGGGCGTGCCCCTCCACGACGAGACGGCCCTGTTCGAATTCCTGGTGCTGGAAGGCGCCCAGGCGGGCCTGTCCTGGCTCACCATCCTGAAGAAGCGCGAAGGCTACCGCCGGGCCTTCCACGGCTTCGACGCGGAGCGGGTGGCCCGCTACGGCGAGGCGGACACGGCCCGGCTGCTGGCGGACCCGGGCATCGTGCGCAACCGCCAGAAGGTCGCCGCCGCCATCACCAACGCCCGGGCCACACTGAAGCTGCGGGAGGAGTTCGGCGGCCTGGACGCCTACTTCTGGCGCTTCGTGGACGGCCGGCCCATCCGCAACGCGTGGAAGGACCTCTCCGAAATCCCCGCCCGCACGGCCCTGTCGGACGCCATCAGCAGGGACCTGCGGAAGCGGGGCTTCAAGTTCGTGGGCAGCACCATCGTCTACGCCCACATGCAGGCCACGGGCATGGTCAACGACCACACGGTGGACTGCTTCCGGCATCGTGAATTGAGCGGGTAGGGCCGCAGGGCGAATGAGCCGGGGGCGTTATCCGCCGCCTGCCTGTTTCGCGCGGCGCAATGCCCTTCTGTAATGGCGCCCTACGCCCCGTGCATGGCCGCCCTTACCCGGGCCAGCTTCCCGTCCCGGTAGTCGGCGAAGGCCCGCTCGATCTCCTCCCGGGTGTTCATGACGAAAGGCCCGTACTGGACGATGGGCTCGCCGATGGGCCGGCCCGCCACCAGGATGAAGCGGGCGCCCGCCCCGCCCGCCGTCAGCGCGAAGCCGTCTCCCGCCCCCAGCACCGCCAGGTGGTGGGCCGCCAGGGGCCGGCCGGCCAGGGTGGCGTCGCCCTCGTAGAGGTAGACAAAGGCGTTGCGCGCGTCCGGCAACGGCCGGGAGAAGGTGGCGCCCGCCGCCAGGCTCACGTCCAGGTAGAGCACATCGGTATTGGGGTCCGTCACCGCGCCCCTCACCCCGGCATGCTCCCCGGCCAGCACCCGCGCGTGGATGCCGTCCGCCGCCACTTCCGGGATGGCCCCGGGGCTGAACTCCTGGTAGTCCGGGTCCGACATCTTCTGGGCCGCCGGCAGGTTGATCCACAGCTGGAAGCCCCGCATGAGGCCGTTCACCTGCTTCGGCATCTCGGAATGGATGACGCCGCTGGCGGCCTTCATCCACTGGGCGCCGCCGGCCCTGAGGTCGCCCCGGTTGCCCATGCTGTCGCGGTGCTCCATGTGGCCGTCCAGCATGTAGGTGAAGGTGATGAAGCCCCGGTGGGGATGATCGGGAAAGCCGGCCAGGTAGTCGTCCGGATTCTCGCTGCCGAAGTGGTCCAGCATCAGGAAGGGGTCCAGGTGCTTCAGGGCCGGGGTGCCGATGCCGCGGCGCAGGGAAACGCCCGCGCCGTCGGAGGTGGCCAGGGCGGGGACGATCTGGCTGATGTGTCTCATGGTCATGGCGTACTCCTTCTCTATCTGCAAGGCATGATGCCGATGCCTTCATTCTTGTCGTTGCCAAGCACAGGATAAAGATCAAACATTTGAACTGATTGTTCCAGCGCGGGAAACAAACTCATGGACCGGCTCGCCCACATGGAAGTCTTCGTGGCCGTGGTGGAGGCCGGCGGCATCGGCGCCGCCGCCGACCGCCTGGGCCTGGCCAAGTCCGCCGTCAGCCGGCGGCTGGCGGAACTGGAGGCCCGGCTGGGGGCCACCCTCATCCACCGCACCACCCGGCGCCTCAGCCTCACCGACGACGGTCGCGCCTTCTACGAGCGCTGCGTGGCCATCCTGGCGGACCTGGACGAGGCCGAGTCGGCGGTGCGCCAGGCCCGGGTCGCCCTCACGGGCCGGCTCAGGATCACCCTGCCCCAGTCCTTCGGCCTGCTGCATCTGTCGCCCCTCATCCAGGCCTTCATGGAGCGGCATCCGGACCTGCGCTTCGAGCTGGACTTCAACGACCGCCAGGCGGATCTGGTGCGGGAAGGACTAGACCTGGCCATCCGCATCGCCCGCCTGGAGGACTCCAGCCTCATCGCCCGCCGCCTATGCCCCATCCGCAGCGGCGTCTACGCCAGCCCGGACTACCTGGCCCGCCACGGCACGCCCGCCACCGCGGCGGACCTGAGGGACCACGCCTGCCTGGTGTACAGCAACCCCCGGGACCCGGACCTGTGGACCTACACCGGCCCCGACGGCCGCGCCGGCGGCATTCGGGTGCCCGTGCGCCTGGCCAGCAGCAGCGGCGAATTCCTGTTGCGGGCCGCCCTGGCGGGCCAGGGCCTGATCCGCTCCCCCACCTTCTTCGTGCACGAGGCCCTGAAGGCCGGCCGCCTGGTGCCCGTGCTGGCGGACCACGCCTGGCCGGAACTGTCCGCCTACGCCGTCTATCCCCCCACCCGCCACCTGTCCCGCCGGGTGCGGGCCTTCATCGACTTCCTGGCGGAAGCCCTGGCGGGGGAACCCTACTGGGACCGCCTGGCGTAATGTCCCGGATAATGAACCGGTGCCCGGGATGTTCCCTTCAGTGAATGACAACACACCTTTCCCCGCCATGATCCGTCGCTCCCTGGAATGGATCGCCTTGATCGCCCTGATGGCCGCGGCCCTGTCCCTCCCGGGCTGCAGGGGGGGGAACATGGCCGGCCCGCCCGCCCGGCAGGGCATCGTCGACCTGTCCGGCGCCAACGGCATCCTGGCCTCCGACTCCACGGCGCTCCATGGCG
>CAZREY010000283.1:0-3693 GCA_964599015.1 uncultured Thiobacillus sp. | reverse complement strand
CATCTACGGCGTGCTGGAAGGCCAGTTCCGCCTGACCTATTTCGAGGCCGATCGCCGCAAGGGTGTGACCGGCGAGAACCTGCTGCAGATCCTGGAGTCCCGTCTGGACAGTGTTGCCTATCGCATGGGCTTTTCCGCCTCCCGCAACGAGGCCCGCCAAGTGGTGCGCCACAATGGCATTCTGGTGAACGGCAAGCGCGTGAATATCCCTTCCTACCAGGTGAAACCCGGTGACGTGGTGGAAGTGGCCGCCAAGGCCAAGTCCCACCTGCGCGTCAAGGCCGCCGCCGAGGCCGCCGAAGGCCGCGGGTTCCCCGAGTGGGTGGAAGTGGACGCCAAGGCCATGAAGGGCACGTTCAAGGCGCTGCCCCAGCGCACCGAGCTGCCCGCCACCATCAATGAGCACTTGGTCATCGAACTGTATTCCAAGTAATTGCCCGCCTCACTGAAGGAAGCAAACTATGTCTAACACCGGCGAACTGCTGAAACCGCGCATTGTTGAGGTCAACAGCATTTCCCCCCGTCAGGCCCGCATCACCCTGGAGCCTTTCGAGCGTGGCTATGGCATTACGCTTGGCAATGCCCTGCGCCGCATCCTGCTTTCCTCCATGAAGGGCTATGCCCCCACGGAAGTGCGCATTGCCGGCGTGGTGCACGAGTACTCCGCCATGGAGGGGGTGCAGGAAGACGTGGTGGACATCCTCCTGAACCTGAAGGGCCTGGCCGTGAAGCTGAACAGCCGGGACGACGCCCTCATCACCGTGACCAAGAGCGGTGAAGGCCCCGTCACCGCCGCCGACATCCAGGCCGGCCACGACGTGGAGATCCTGAATCCCGACCACGTGATCGCCAACCTGACCAAGGGCGGCAAGCTGGAGATGGAAATCAAGGTGGAAAGCGGCCGCGGCTACGTACCCGCCAACACCCGTATCCAGACAGACGAAAGCCGTCCAGTGGGCGTGATCATGATCGACGCCCTCTACAGCCCCGTGAAGAAGGTGAGCTTCAGTGTTGAAAGCGCCCGCGTGGAGCAGCGCACCGACATGGACAAGCTGATCCTGGAGATCGAGACCAACGGCGTCATCGAGCCCGCCGAGGCCGTGCGTACCGCCGCCCGGGTGCTGATCGAGCAGCTGTCCTCCTTCGCCGACCTGCGTGGCGTGACCACCGCCGGCGAGCAGCCCGCCACCATGCGTGGCGCCGCCGCGCCCCAGGTGGACCCGATCCTGCTGCGTCCCGTGGACGAACTGGAACTCACGGTCCGCTCCGCCAACTGCCTCAAGGCCGAGAACATCTACTACATCGGCGACCTGATCCAGCGTACGGAAACCGAATTGCTGAAAACCCCCAACCTGGGCCGCAAGTCCCTGAACGAGATCAAGGACGTGCTCGCCGCCCGTGGCCTGACCCTGGGCATGAAGCTCGAGAACTGGCCTCCCATGGGCCTGGACAAGGCTTGATCCCGGGCCAGCCCTGATAAAAAGGTAATAGAAAATGCGTCATCGCCTCTCGAACCGCAAACTCAACCGCACCAGCAGCCACCGTGCCGCCCTGTTGCGCAACCTGTCCAATGCCCTGCTGAAGCACGAGGCCATCAAGACCACCCTGCCCAAGGCCAAGGAACTGCGCAAGGTTGTCGAGCCCCTCATCACCCTGGGCAAGAAGCCTACCCTGGCCAACCGCCGTCTGGCCTTCTCCCGCCTGCGGGACCGGGACATGGTGGTGAAGCTGTTCGACGACCTGGGTCCCCGCTTCATGGCCCGGCCCGGCGGCTATGTGCGCATCCTGAAGTTCGGCTTCCGCCAGGGCGACAACGCCCCCATGGCCTACGTGGAACTGGTGGACCGCGCACCCTCCGCCGAGGAAGCCCCCACCGCTGAATAAGCGACAGCTTCAGATGTGCTAAAAAGCCGGCATCAGCCGGCTTTTTTGTTTGGATGCGCGATGCTCGTACTGTTCACGGATTATGGTTGGCAGGACCCTTATGTGGGCCTGATCAAGGCGGTCTTGTCCCAGGTGGCGCCCCAGGTGCCGGTCATCGATCTGCTGCACGCCATTCCCGATTTCAATGCCCACGCCGGGGCCCAGCTGCTGGCTGCCCTGGCCGGTGGTTTTCCGGCCGGGGCCGTGTTCCTGTGCGTGGTGGACCCGGGGGTGGGGGGGCCCAGGGAAGCGGTGGTGGTGGAGGCGGATGGGCGCTGGTACGTGGGCCCGGACAACGGCCTGCTGTCCATCGTCGCCGCCCGGGCGGATCAGGCGAAGGCCTGGCGCATCCACTGGCGCCCGGCGTCCATGAGCGCCACCTTCCACGGCCGGGACCTGTTCGCCCCCATCGCCGCGGAGATCGCCGCCGGCCGATTCCCTGAGGCGCGCCTGTCTCCTGCCAGCCTTGACGTCCAGTTCGACGCTGCCGACCTGCCCCGCATCCTCTACATCGACCATTACGGCAACGCCTGGACGGGCATCCGGGGAGGCCTGGTGGAAACCGGCGGCAGCGTGGAGGTGAAAGGCCAGGTCCTGGCCTGGCGGCGGACCTTCTCCGAGGCCGCCAAGGGCGAGGTCTTCTGGTACGTCAACAGCGTGGGCCTGGTGGAGATCGCCGCCAACCGGGCCAGCGCCGCCGGCCTGCTGGGGCTGAAGGTGGGGGACCCGGTCAGGCTAGCAGGATCGCCCGAAAGTCGTTTGCATTAGTGCGCGTGGGGCCGGTGACCAGCAGATCGCCTAGATTGGCAAAGAAACCGTAGGCGTCGTTGTCGTCGAGACGGGCCTGGGCATCCAGGCCCATGGATGCGGCACGGGCCAGGGTATCCGGCGCCACCAGGGCGCCGGCGTTGTCCCCGCTGCCGTCGATGCCGTCCGTGTCCGCCGCCAGGGCATGGACCCCCTCCATGCCGTTCAATTCCATGGCCAAAGCCAGCAGGAACTCGGTGTTGCGCCCACCCCTGCCCCGGCCGCGCACCTTGACCTGGGCCTCGCCGCCGGACAACAGCACCCGGGACGGGGCGCCGGTCCCTCGGCGGGCACGCATGTCCCGCACCGCGGCGGCGAAGTCCCGGGCCAGGTCCCGGGCCTCGCCGGCGAAACGATCCCCCAGCACCACCGCTTCCAGGCCCCGGGCCTTCAACCACGCCGCCGCCCCCGCCAGGGCCGTGGCGCCATTGCCGACGATGCGGGTGTCCACCCGGGCGAAGCAGGGATCGCGGGCCTTGGGCGTATCCGGAAACGCGCCCCTGGCACCCCGGTCGAGAAAGGCCTGGACGCCGGCGGGCGGTGACACGTGCCAGGCCGCCAGTACCTCCAGGGCTTGGGCGTAGGTGGTGGCATCCGGGGCGAAGGGGCCGGACGCGATGACGCCGGGGTCGTCGCCCACCACGTCGGACAGCAGCAGAGCCGTGACGGGCGCGGCGCAGGCTTGGGCCAGGCGGCCCCCCAGGGTCTGGGACAGGTGTTTGCGTACACAGTTGATGCCGGCGATGGGGGCGCCGGAGTTCAGCAGACTTCTCGTCGTGGCCTGCACATCCGCCAGGTCCAGACCTTCCGCTGGCAGGGTGAGCAGGCTGGAGCCCCCCCCTGAGACCAGGGCCAGGACATGGTCGTCCGGCCTCGCGCTGCGGACCAGGTCCTGCAGTGCTCCGGCCGCGGCCAGACCGGCTCCATCCGCTGGCTCGCGCCGCACAACGGCCTGCTCTACAT
>CAZREY010000282.1:0-3704 GCA_964599015.1 uncultured Thiobacillus sp. | reverse complement strand
GCGATTGTGATGCTGGAGAACATCATGCGCCACGTGGAGCGGGGGGAACCCCCCTTCCAGGCGGCCATCAAGGGGGCCAGGGAGATCGGCTTCACCATCCTGTCCATGACCCTGTCCCTGGTGGCGGTGTTCATCCCGGTGATGTTCATGGGGGGCATCATCGGCCGCCTGCTGCACGAGTTCGCGGTGACCATCTGTTCGGCCCTCACCCTCACCCCCATGCTGGCCAGCCGCTACATCAAGCCCGAAACCGGCGCCCGGCATGGCCGTGTGTATCGCGCCCTGGAAGCCCTGTTCGACGGCATGCTGGGGGCCTACCGGGTCAGCCTGGGCTGGGCCATGGCCCACCGGGGGGTGATCCTGGCCATCTTCTTCGCCACCGTGGCGGCCAGCGGCTGGATGTATGTGGCCATCCCCAAGGACTTCATCCCCAGCGGGGATTCCGGCCGCATCCTGGCCTACACCGAAGGGGCCCAGGACGCTTCCTTCGCCGCCATGGTGGAGCGGCAGCGCCGCGTGGCGGCCATCGCCGCCCAGGAGCCCGACATCGCCACGTTCATGTCCGTGGTGGGGGCGGGGGGCTCACGCATCACCGCCAACAGCGGCATCATGCTGTTCACCCTGAAGCCCAAGCCGGAGCGGAAGCTGAGCCCGGATGAACTGATCGAGAAGCTGCGGCCCAAGCTGAATGCCGTGCCGGGCATCAAGGTGTCCCTGCAGAACCCGCCGCCCATCCGCGTCACCGCCCAGATCACCGCGGCCCAGTACCAGTACACCCTGCAATCCACGGACCTGGCGGAGCTGTACCACTGGACCGACGTGATGCTGGATCGCCTGCGCCACCTGCCGGGCTTCGAGGACGTGAGCAGCAACCTCAACGACAAGAGCCCGGTGCTGGCCCTGGAAATCGACCGCGACAAGCTGGCCGCCCTGGGACTTTCCTATGGCCAGGTGGAGGATGCCCTCCAGTCCGCCTTCAGTTCCCGCCAGATATCCACCATCTACGGCTCCGCCAACCAGTATCAGGTCATCCTGGAGGTGGACCCGGCCTTCCAGGCGGATCCCAACACCCTGTCCCGACTGTATGTGCGCGCCAGCGGCGGCCAGCTGGTGCCCCTGGACACGGTGGCACGCATCACCCGCAAGTCCCAGGCCCTCACCGTCAATCATCTAGGTCAACTTCCCGCCGTGACCCTGTCCTTCAACCTCCAGCCCGGGGTGTCCCTTGGGCAGGCGGTGGAACGCATCCGGGCGGTGGAACGGGAACTGCGCCTGCCCGCTTCCCTCAACACCAGCATGCAGGGTGCGGCCCAGGCCTTCGAGGCGTCCCAGAAGGGGCTGGGCCTGCTGCTGCTGGCGGCGGTGCTGGTGGTCTACCTGGTGCTGGGCATCCTGTACGAGAGCTTCATCCACCCCCTCACCATCCTCTCGGGCCTGCCCTCCGCCGGTCTGGGGGCACTGGCCACCCTCATGCTGTTCCAGGTCGACCTCAGCCTCTACGCTTTCGTGGGGGTGATCATGCTCATCGGCATCGTCAAGAAGAACGCCATCATGATGATCGACTTCGCCCTGGACCGGCAGCGCCACGCCGGCATGGCCCCGGACGAGGCCATCCACCAGGCCTGCCTGGTGCGTTTCCGCCCCATCATGATGACCACCCTGGCGGCCCTGGCGGGCACCCTGCCCATCGCCATCGCCTACGGCGCCGGCGGCGAGATACGCCAGCCCCTGGGTCTGGCGGTGGTGGGGGGCTTGGTGGTGTCCCAATTGCTGACCCTGTACATCACCCCGGTGATCTACCTGACCCTGGAGCGTTTTGTCCGTTTCCGCGCAAAAGCGGGTGATTACGACGCCAGTCCAGACACCATTTGAAGCATTTTCGCCGGACAAATAGTCCAAATGGGCGCGTGATAAAATCCTGCGGCATTTTGGCCTGGCGGAAGTGGCGGAATTGGTAGACGCACTGGATTTAGGTTCCAGCGCCGCGAGGTGTGCAGGTTCGAGTCCTGTCTTCCGCACCATGGCCCGTTAATTGCTAAAAAATTCGCAAGCACAAGGAAAATTCATGACTGCAACCGTAGAAACCCTGGATGGCCTGACCCGCCGCGTGAACCTGACCCTGAACAAGGAACAGGTGGAAACCGAGGTCAAGAAGCGCCTGGCGCGCATTGCCAAGACCGTGCGCATGGATGGCTTCCGCCCGGGCAAGGCCCCCATGAACATCGTCGCCGCCCGCTATGGCGGCGAGATCCGCGGCGAGGTGCTGAGCGATGCCCTGCAGAACGCCTTCAGCGATGCCATGAACGCCAACAAGCTGGCAGTGGCCGGCTATCCCCGTTTCGCCGCGGGCGAGGAGGGGGCCTTCACCGCCACCTTCGAGGTCTTTCCCGAGATCACCCTGGGCGATGTGTCCCAGATCAAGGTGACCCGTCCCGTGGTGGAAGTGGCCGATGCCGACGTGGACCGCACCCTGGACGTGCTGAGGAAACAGCGCATCCATTACCACGCCGTGGACCGGGAAGCCCGGGAAGGGGACCGGGTGCACATCGATTACCTGGGCAAGATCGGCGGCGAGCTCTTCCAGGGCGGTGAGGCCAAGGACTTTCCCGTGATTCTGGGAGAAGGCCGCACCCTGAAGGACTTCGAGGGCAGCCTGGTGGGCATGAAGCCCGGCGAGAGCAAGGCCTTCGACGTGAGCTTCCCGGAGGATTACTTCGCCAAGGAACTGGCGGGCAAGACCGCCACCTTCGAGGCCACCGTGAAATCCGTGCACGAGTCCCACATGCCCGAGATCGACGACGCCTTCGCCCAGAGCATGGGGGTGCACGAGGGCGGCGTGGCCAAGCTGCGGGAGGAGATCGCCAGCAACCTGGGCCGGGAAGCCAAGCGCCGCGTCATGGCCAAGGTGAAGGAGCAGGTGCTCAACGGCCTGCTGGAGATCACCCCCTTCGACGTGCCCGCCAGCCTGGTGGCCATGGAACGCCGTGCCCTGCACGAGAAGGCGGTCAACGACCTGAAGGCCCGGGGCCTGAAGGAAGCCGACATCAAGATGAACGATGACATCTTCGAGGCCCAGGCCAAGCGCCGCGTTGCCCTGGGCCTGCTCATGGACAATATCGTCACCTCCCAGGGCATCACCGCCCAGGACGATCAGGTGCGCGCCCTGGTGGACGAGTTTGCCCAGAGCTACGAAGACCCCGCCGAGGTGGTGGCCTGGTATTACCAGGATCCCTCCCGCCTGAAGGAGGCCAGGGGCCTGGTCATGGAGGAGAATATCGTCAGCTGGGTGCTGGACAAGGCCCAGGTGACCGATGAACCCACAACCCTGGAAAAACTGATGGGGAACGCGTGATGAGCAGGCTGACGCATAACGGCTGGACCCAGGAGCCCTCCGACCTGGGCTACATCCCCATGGTGGTGGAGCAGAGCGGCCGGGGCGAACGGGCCTATGACATCTACTCCCGCCTGCTCAAGGAGCGGGTGGTGTTCCTGGTGGGGCCGGTGAACGACATGACCGCCAACCTGGTGGTGGCCCAGTTGCTGTTCCTGGAGTCCGAGAACCCGGACAAGGACATCCACCTGTACATCAACTCCCCCGGCGGCTCCATCACCGCCGGCATGGGCATCTACGACACCATGCGCTTCATCAAGCCGGACGTGAGCACCCTGTGCGTTGGCCAGGCCGCCAGCATGGGGGCCTTCCT
>CAZREY010000281.1:0-3704 GCA_964599015.1 uncultured Thiobacillus sp. | reverse complement strand
CGCCGTGGCGGCGATACCGGAGGGCTTGCCGGCGGTGGTGACGGTGACCCTGGCCATCGGCATGTGGCGCATGGCGAAGAACCGGGCGATCCTGAAAAAACTCTCCGCCGTGGAAACCCTGGGCTCCACCACGGTGATCTGTTCCGACAAGACCGGCACCCTGACCCTGAACCAGATGACCGCCCGGGCCGGCTGGTTCGCGGGGCGCCGGTTCACGGTGAGCGGCGAGGGCTATCGGGCGGAGGGCGAAATCCGTCTGGACGAGCCCGGGCAGGACTTGCGCGCCCTGCTGCTGCCCATGGCGCTGTGTACCGATTCCCGCGTGCGCGATGGCGCGCTGATCGGCGACCCGACAGAGGGCGCCTTGTGGGTGCTGGCGCAAAAGGGCGGCCTGGACCCGGAGCACGAGCAGGAGAAGCGGCCGCGCATCGGTGAAATCCCCTTCGATTCGGCGCACAAGTTCATGGCCACCTTCCACCACGCCGGCGACACGGTGGAGATGTTCATCAAGGGCGCGCCCGACGTGTTGCTGGCGCGTTCGGCCACGTGGCTGTCCGACGCGGGTGAGACGCCTCTGAACGAAGTGATGCGCGCCCAAGTCGAGGCGGAAAACGAGCATCTGGCCACCCAGGCCCTGCGCGTGCTGGCGGTGGCGCGGCGGGTGATTCCGGCCCAGGACTTCGACACGGCGGGGGACCTCATGGCCTGGGCGCAAGACTGGGCCTTCCTCGGCCTGGCCGGGCTGATGGACCCGCCGCGCGCCGAGGCGAAGCACGCCATCGCCCAATGCAAGGACGCGGGCATCCAGGTCAAGATGATCACCGGCGACCACAAGCTCACCGCCGCCGCCATCGGCCGCGAGCTGGGCCTGACCGGCGAGGTGGTCAGCGGCGCGGAACTGGACACCATGGCGGATGCCGAACTGACCCGGCGCATCGACCGGATCGACGTCTTCGCCCGCGTCTCGCCGGCCCACAAGGTGAAGATCGTCCAGGCGCTGAAGGCCGACGGCCACGTCGCCGCGATGACCGGCGACGGCGTCAACGACGCCCCCGCGCTGAAGGCCGCCGACATCGGCGTGGCCATGGGCATCACCGGCACCGCCGTGACCAAGGAAGCGGCGACCCTGGTGCTGACCGACGACAACTTCGCCACCATCGTCCGGGCGGTGGAGGAAGGCCGCGTGGTGTACGACAACATCGTCAAGTTCGTGCGCTTCCAGCTCTCCACCAACATCGGCGCCATCCTCACCGTGCTGGCCGCCACCCTCCTGGGCTGGCCGGCACCGTTCACGGCGATCCAGTTGCTGTGGATCAACATCATCATGGACGGCCCGCCGGCCATGACCCTGGGCATCGAACCCGCCCGCCCCGGCATCATGCGCGACAGGCCGCGCCTGCAGTCGGCGCAGATCCTCACCGGCGAACGTCTGGCGCGCCTGGCGCTGTATGGCGTGACGATGATGGCCGGCACCCTGTTCATGTTCCAGCATGGCCTGGCAACCCAGGGGCGGGACCATGCCCTGACCCTGGCCTTCACCGCTTTCGTGCTGTTCCAGTTCTTCAACGCCTTCAATGCCCGGGCCGAGCACGGCAGCGCCTTCAACGCCAACTTCTTCAGGAACGGCAAGCTGTGGCTGGCCCTGGCGGGCGTGCTCGCCCTGCAGGTGGTGGCGGTGCACTGGCAACCCGCCCAGGCGGTTCTCGGCACCACGGACCTGACCTTGGGCGACTGGCTCCTGGCGGCGGCCGTCGCCTCCAGCGTGCTGCTGCTGGACGAGGCGCGCAAACTCCTGCTGAAGCTGCTGCCTGCCGCGCCGGGAACGAGGCGCTGAGCGCGGTGCAAGGACGGTGAATCCAAGAGCGGCGGTGGACGGCCTATGCAACTGCGGGAACCATGTTCAACGGCTGGTGTTCCCGTCCATGCCATGGTTCGGTGCCGCCTCCCAGATGCGCGTGCCGTCGCGCAGCAGGAAGTCGAGGAAGCGGCGCGTCGTGTGGGACAACTTCTTGCCCTTGAGATGCACGGCATACCACTGCCGCACCAGGGGGAAATGCTCCACGTCCAGGATCGCCAGCAGGCCGGATTCCAGTTCCAGGCGCAGGTTGTGGTGCGACAGCACGGAAATGCCCAGGCCTGCCATCACCGCCTGCTTGATGGCCTCGCTGCTGCCCAGTTCCATGTAGGTGTTGGCGACAAGCCCGTGCTGGGCGAACAGCCGGGTGCGGGCCTGGCGGGTGCCGGAGCCGGGCTCGCGCGAGAGGAAGCGTTCCTCGGCGATGCGCGCCAGGGGAATGCGCTTTTGCCCGACCAGGGGGTGGTCCGGCGGCGCCACCACCACCAGGGGGTTGTCCAGGAAGAACTCCGCCTCCAGGTCCATGTTCTCCGGCACCGTGCCCATGATCACCAGGTCGTCCAGGTTGTTATCCAGCCGCTCCACCACCCGGGCCTGGTTGGTGATGGTGAGCCGGGGCTCCACCGCCGGGTAGTCCCGCAGGAAATGGCCCAGCAGATGGGGCATGAAGTATTTCGCCGTGGTGATGGCCGCCAGGTGCAGGGGACCCCTCACCCCTTCCTCCAGGCCGGTCATGTCTTCCCCCAGCACGCGCATGCGCTCCAGCACGTCCCGGCTGGCCTCGAACAGTTCCCGCCCCGCGTCGGTGAGGTAGAGCTTCTTGCCCATGTGTTCCACCAGGGGCAGGCCCACGCTTTCTTCCAGACGCTTGATCTGGATGGAGACGGCGGGTTGGGTCAGGTGCAGTTCCTCCGCCACCCGGGTGAAGGAGAGGTGGGTGCCCAGGCTGCGGAACAGGCGCAGCTGGTGCAGGGTGACATTGCGCAGGCGCATGGCGGCATCCAATACATATACAAATGTATATGCATTTTATAACAACAATTAACTTTTGTTCATTGTTGTTCCTCACTAGAGTTTGAACCGTCTGGCGACCCGGCCAATCCGCCGAGCCGCCTTCGGAACAAACCACGCAAGAGGAAACAACATGTCTGATCTGACTGCGGATGCCCTGGAGGGCTTGAGTGGCAAGGACCTGGCCCGGGCCCGGCGGGCCATGATGTCCCAGACCGGGAAGAAGGGCATCGGCCTGGTGACCCGGCAGAGTGTGGCCGCCAGCCAGCGAAGCGGGACGCCCACTTCGACGGCTACCGCCGCTGCCATGCCTGCCGCCGCCAAATCCCAGGCCGCTCCGGCTCCCGTGGAGGAAGTGGCCCTGGACATCGCCTGCACCGTGGTGGAGCAGGCCCCGGCGGCCGTCCTGGCCCTGGCGGGCGAGAACGAGCCCAGCATGCGGGACTACTGCCGCCAGCGCCGCCAGGCCCTGTCCTCCCAGGGCAAGGCCGCCATCAAGCCGACGGTCCGTCCCGGCAGCGCGCCCCAGGGCGCCAATGGCAGCGGCCAGGCCGAAGCCCGCCAGCGGCGCCTGGAGCAGAGCCTGAAAGGCCGGGGCGATGCGCCCCCCGCCCGTCCCTCGGGCCGGGTGCGGCCCCAGGCGGAAGCCCCCGCCAAGGTGGAAACCGGCACCACCCTGTCCGGCCAGACCGTGACCGGCACCCAGGTGGAGCGCACGGTGAAGGTCACCGGCAATGAGTCCGGCACCTGCCGCGCCATCACCGGCACCGAGTACATCGGCAGCGAGCAGTTCGAGGGCTTCTGCGCCAGCAAGCCGGCCCCCGCGCCGGCCAAGGTG
>CAZREY010000280.1:0-3757 GCA_964599015.1 uncultured Thiobacillus sp. | reverse complement strand
GAAACGCTCCGCCGGCGTCAGCGCGGCATCCTGCTGCTTTGCCTGCTGGCGCAACTGTTCCGCAAGGGGGTGGGGGCCGAGCCGCACAGCCACCGCCTTGAGCCGGGGGCCCAGGGCGGGCCGGCCGAACAACGCCTCGATGGCCTGGGCCAGGGCCTCGAACGCCGGTTCCGTGCGTTTCTGTCGCCGGGCGTGGTCACGCACCCGCCCGGCGTCGCCCGCCTCCGGCAGGATGTGCAGTTTGTTGCGCAGGGCCTCAAAGCCGGGATCAAGCACGGCCAGGCTGGAGGACTGTTCATGCACCTGGGTCACGGTGGCGCCGTTGCGCAAGCCCGGCAGGAGCAGCGCCGCCTGACGCCACAGCAGGAAATCCCGTTCATCACCCGCTTTCTCCACCAGGGCCGCGAGGATGGCATCGGCGGCGGCAACTTCGTCTTCCACCTGCATGGCCCCCCGGTAATAACGGGCCCGGCGCAGTATCCAGCCATCGTCCTCGGCCATCAGATAGCGTTCCAGCAGGATGGCCTTGAGGGTGGCGCGTTGGGGCTCCGCGGCCAATGACTTCGGGTCGGCCGCGGCCAGGACATTGCCCACCAGATAGCCCGCCTGGCGGAGTATCCGTGCCCGCTCTCCCAGGCGGCCATGCTGGATGCCGCCGCCATGGGCGGAACAGGCATAGGCCTGGGGCGGCAGCACCGCCCCGTCCGCGCAGAACCAGTAAATGCCGTCAAACGGCCCCTTCGGGGCCTTCTTCATCTGCTGGATCCAGCGGGCCATTTCCCCCGCGTCCGGAGGCTCGGCGGATACGGCCACCGTTGCAAGGGCGAAAAGAAGACCCGCCATCACCGCCCTTGCGGATGGGATGGCAAAGCGGGAGAACATCCGCGGATATATGCTGTTTTGCATGGCTGGCTCGCCAGACAACCCCTTGGCTGGACAATCCTTGGGGGCCTCTTGTTTCAAGTATGGACGTTCCCGCCCCATGGCGCAGCGCCGGCCGCAATGAAAACCCGGCATTTGCCGGGCGCTCCGGGATGGAACCCCGCCCTCAATCCCAGCGGTCGTCCCGCACCTCCACCCAGCCGTCCGCCACCCGGGTGGGCAGCACGGCCACGGGCTCGTAGGCCGGTGGCGCGGTGACGGCGCCGGTGCGCAGGTCGAAGCGGGCGCCGTGTCGGGGACAGGCGATCTCCCAGCCTTCCAGCTCGCCGCTGGCCAGTTCGCCGCCGTCGTGGGTGCACACGTCCTCGATGGCGAAGAAGCCCGCCTCCAGGTGGAACACCGCCACCCGGGCGCCGTCCACGTCCAGCACCCGCCGGGTGCCGGAGGGGAAGTCCGCCAGGGGGGCCACCCGGGTCCAGGCGGCCATCAGACCAGTCCCAGTTGCAGCCGGGCCGCGTCGCTGAGGCGGCCCTTGTCCCAGGGTGGGTCCCACACCAGTTCCACGCGGGCGCGGTTGACGCCATACACCGACGCCACTGCCGCCTCCACCTGGCCGGGGAAGGACTGGGCCACGGGGCAGCCCGGGGCGGTGAGGGTCATGCGGATGTCCACCCGGCCCTCCCCCTCGTCGATGTCCAGGCCGTATACCAGGCCCAGGTCGTAGATGTTGACGGGCAGTTCCGGGTCCCGGATCTGGCGCAGGGCCTCGACGACCCGCTCCCGCAGGCCGCCGGCCACCGGGTCCATGCCGAACAGTTTTTTCAGGTTCATGCCCCTGCCTCCGGCTGGGGGCACCAGGCCACCGGCTCTTCCGTGGTGATGGTTTCCCCGCGGTGCTCCAGTGCCGCCATGAGGGTGTGCCAGGCCAGGGTTGCGCATTTCACGCGCATGGGGAATTCCTTCACCCCCGCCAGCACCTTGAGTTTTCCAATTTCCGGCTTGCCCACGCCTTCAGCCGCGGCGTCCTCGGCCAGCATGGCATGCACCTTTTCAAACAGGGCCCGCGCCTCCTCCAGCCGGCGGCCCTGGATGGCCTCCATCATCATGGAGGCGGAGGCCATGGACACGGCGCAGCCGGCCCCCTCGAAACCCGCGTCCTTGATGATGCCGTCCTCCACCCGCAGGTGCACCTGGATCTCGTCGTTGCACAGGGGGTTGAAACCGTGGGCGTGGTGGTTGCTGCCGGGCGGGTTTTCCGGGTAATGCCGGGGATGGCGGTTGTGCTCCAGGATCACTTCCTCGTACAGGTCGCGCAGGTTCATGGCCGGCCCTCCCCTTCGTTGCCGATGGGCAACGCCGCCAGCAATCTAGGCATCAGCCAGTCCTTCAGCCCCGTGTCGTCCAGCAGGCCCAGGGCCTCGCCGGCGAAGGCCTCCATGAGCAGCCGGCGGGCGGCGGGCTCGTCCAGGCCCCGGCTGCGCAGGTAGAACAGGGCGTCCTGGTCCAGTTGCCCCACGGTGGCGCCGTGGCCGCACTTCACGTCATCGGTATAAATCTCCAGCTGGGGCCTGGCGTCGATCTCGGCATGGGGGGAGAGCAGCAGGTTGCGGCTGGACTGCCGGGCATCGGCCCCGGCGGCTCCCGGCCCCACCACCGCCCGGGCGTCGAACACCCCCCGGCCCCGGCCATGGGCCAGGCCCCGGTAGATGGCGCGGCTGACGGTGCGGGGCGCTTCGTGCAGCACCCGCAGGTGGTGGTCCGCCTGTTGCCGGCCGTCCGCCACGAACAGCCCGTCCAGCCGGGCGGCCGCCCCTTCCCCCTCCAGCCTCACTTCCAGCTCGTGCCGCGCCAGGCGTCCGCCCAGGCTCAGGTTCAGGGCCCGGTAGGTGCTGTCCCGGGCCTGGCTCACCACGGTGCGGCCGGTGTGGGTGGCGGCGTCGGACTCTTCCAGGATGCGGATGTGGGTCAGGCGGGCGCCGGGCTCCAGCAGGATTTCCGCCACGGGGTTGCGCCAGTAGGCCAGGCCCGGATCGCCCAGGTAGTGTTCCACCAGGATGGCGTCGGCCCCCTCGGCCATGGCCACCAGCACCCGGGGATGCAGCATGGCGTCCGCATCGGCGGCGGCGTGGCGCAGGAACACGGGCTGGCGCAGGCGCTGGCCCGCCGGCACCCGCAGGCAGGCCCCTTCCCGCCATAGGGCGGCATTGAGGCGGGACAGGGCCCCGGGACCCGCCAGGCTGCCCGGTTGCGGCAATCCGGCCCCGCGGGCCCCGTCGGACAGGGTGCCCAGCACCTGGGTGGCCAGGGTGGTGTCCTGCCAGATGAGGCGGTCATCGACGAAGGCCATCAGGGCGCCGGGATAGTCCTCGATGGCCAGGACCAGGTCGGCGGAGGTTTCCGGGACGTGCAGGCGCATCCGTTCCAGGTGGGCCAGCGAAGTGTAGCGCCAGTCTTCCTGGCGGATGTCGGGCAGGCCCATGTGCCTGAAGCGGTCCAGGGCGTCCCGGCGCGGGCCGTGCATGGGAGTCAGGGCGTCGGCCAGGTTGGCCAGGTTCAAGGGCAGGGCGACGGGGTTCATGTGCCTGCCTCCCGGCCGGGTTCAGCCGGGGTTTCTCCCCCCAGCCAGCCGTAGCCCTTCTCTTCCAGCTCCAGGGCCAGTTCCCGGCCGCCGGAGCGGACGATGCGCCCGCTCGCCAGGACATGGACCCGGTCCGGGACGATGTGGTCCAGCAGGCGTTGGTAGTGGGTCACCAGGAGGATGGAGCGCGCCGGGTCCCGCAACGCGTTCACCCCCTTGGCCACCACCTTCAGGGCGTCGATGTCCAGGCCGGAATCCGTTTCATCCAGGATGGCCAGGCGGGGTTCCAGCACCGCC
>CAZREY010000279.1:1699-3770 GCA_964599015.1 uncultured Thiobacillus sp. | reverse complement strand
GGGAGGATGCCCGCAAGGCCGCCGAGGCAAAGGGCAAGGCCGCCCTGGAAGACTGGCAGCGGGAGGAGGCGGAGAAGCCCTCGCCCATCGCCCTGTGCCTGCCCAAGGGCGTGGAGGCGGCCAGCCCCGTGCTGCGGCCCTTCATGACCAAGCAGGTGCACGACTGGCTGGGCCGCCAGCCCAGCGGCTACCAGGACGAGTTCTCCACCACGGTGGAACGGGCCACGGAAGGCAACCGCATCGTCGAGGACCTGCGCCGCCTGGGCAGCTTCCTGGGTCTCACCGAGGCCAGGCCCACCCGCAACAAGCTCATGGACCAGCTCACGGACGCCATGACCCGGGAATACGTGCTCAGCCAGTACAACCACGAGCGGCGCGAGGAGCAGGACCGGGAACTGGGCCGGCAGCTGGCGGGCCTGGCCGCCCGGGTGGCCGCCGCCGAGCGGCTGCTGCGGGCCATCGGCGCCGGCGAGAACGACCTGGGCAAGGACTTCGTCCAGGCCACGGCCCGGGCCGCCGCCGACATCTACACCAAGCCGCCGCCGGAAATCAAACCCACCCTCAAGCTGCGCCTGCCCGCCACGCCGGTACGGCTGGGCGAGGAATACCTCCTCAGCGCCGGCGTCCGCGGCGAGTACGCCCCCGGCGACGATGCCGCACCGCCCAACGACTGGAAGATCGACTACAGCGTCACCCTGCTGCCGGACGTGAAGGAGGAAGCGCCCGCCGGCCTGGTGGTGACCCCCGAGCTGGCCAAGCTCCTCCAGGTGAAAGGCAACGCGGTCTACACCCTGCGCGCCAGCGTGGTGGCTCAGTTGAAGGACCAGGGGGGTGCCGGCCGGGTCCTGGCCGAGGACAAGGGCGAGCTGGTGTTCTTCGACGTGCGCGCCAAGCCCATCAAGGCGGAACCGGCCCAGCAGACGCCGGCACCGGCGGCCACGCCCGACCTCAAGGACATCCTGGACGGCATGCGCCAGGCCGAGAACGACGCCGCCGCCGCGGCCCGGGAGGCCCGCCAGCGCTGCGACGACGCCGCCCGGCAGGTGAAGCAGGCGGATGCCGACCTCCAGGCCCTGGACAAGACCATCGACGGACTGGGCCAGGGCACCCGTAAGCTCCAGGCCTGGCTGGACCAGGCCAAGGCCGCCGCCGACGAGGCCGAACGCCTGTCGCGGCAGGCCTATGCCGCCGGCGAGACCGTGGCCGAGGCGCGCAAGCGGGCCGATTTCGCCGCCGCGGCTGCCTGCGACGGCGTGCCCCGGGTGCAGGCGGCGACCACCGAGGAAGCCCGCCACCGGGCCCTGCAAGGCATTGTCGCCGCCGTGCAGCGCTGCAAGGGCGAACTGGATGCCGTGCGCAAGGCCGAACAGGCCGCCAGGCAGGCTGCCGTGGATTGCGACCAGGCCCGCCAGAGCCTGCCGCCCCAGCCCCTGCCCGCTGCCCAGGACGACACCCCGCGCAAGAAAGTGGAGGCCGCCCAGGACAAGCTGAACATCCGCCTCACCGGCGTGCGCGGCGCCCAGGACCAGGCCCGGGCCGGCATCGCCCGGGCCGGCCAGTCCCGGGACAAGGCGGGTGAACTGGCCGACGAGGGCCGCAAGCGGCTGGAGCCGGTGAAGGAAAGCAAGGACAGCCGCAAGCTGCTGGCCCAGATGGACGAGATCCTGCGCCGCATGGACCAGGTGCGCCGGGGCGTGGAAGGCTGCCCTGACACGGTCACCGACGCCCTGACCAAAGCCGAGGCCGCAGCCCGGGCCGCCGCCGAGCGGGCGCAAAAAGCAGAGGACCAGGCGGACAAGACGGAACAGGCCGTGACCGAAGGCCAGGACCTGAAGACCGCCGAAGCCTCCTGCGGCTCGGCCCGGGCCTCCGCCGACACCGCCGCCCTGCTGGCCGAGTCGGCCCGGGTGATGTGCCAGGACGCCGCCCTCTGCCAGGCCATCGCCGAGGACTTGGCGAGCCAGCCCCTGGTGGCCCGGGTGCCGGACGTGACGGGCATGCCCCTGGCCGACGCCCAGGCCCGCATCGCCCAGGCCGGCGCCCCGGTGGCGGCGGCCGCAGCCGTCCGCTG
>CAZREY010000279.1:0-1689 GCA_964599015.1 uncultured Thiobacillus sp. | reverse complement strand
CACGGTGCAGTCCCAGGCCCCCGGCCCCGGCCAGGAAGCGGCCAAGGGCAGCGTGGTCAGCCTGCGGGTGTGGGGCCCGCCGGATCGCAACACCCTGCTGGCCGCCACCGATTGCTCCTGGCTGGCCGGCGGTGTGCCCATGTGGGACAACCAGACCAACCAGCCGGGCTGCGGGTGCCCTTCCGGCACCATTCCCAGCAGCCAGAGGGCGGCCTGCCTGGACTGCGCGGAACTGGAAAACCGCTTCGCCGCCGCCTTCAACAGCCGGCAGGCGCAGCTGGCCCAGGCCATCCTGGCCGAGGCCGCCGGCTGCCCCTGGACCGGCCACGCCGCCGCCGCCCTGCAAAACGCCCAGCAGCAGGACCTGGATTGCATGCGCATCGAGAACGACATCCTGGGCGCCCTGGTGGCCGGCGACCTGAACGCCGCCCGGGGCCTGCTGGGCCAGGCCCGGCAGATGGGCTGCAACATCGACCCGCGCACCCTCCAGTCCATGCAGGACGCGGAGGACATGCGCCAGCGGCAGGACGCCATGCGGCAACAGCCCGTGCTGCCGCCCTTCCCCAACATCTTCGGGCCCTTCACGCCCCAGCCGGTGCCCGGCGGTACGCCCCAGCCCTCCGCCCCGCCCCGGCAGGTGGCCTGCAACGACACCGCCAAGCAGGGCGGCAACACCCCCGAGACCATCGTCGTGGACCTGGGCCGGCCCTTCGGCACCTTCAAGTTCGACTTCGACATGTACTCGGTGCCGGACCGCATGATCGTGCACTACCCCGGCGGCACCTACGACACGGGCTGCGTGGGCAGCAAGCAGGGCGCGGGCCGGGGCAAGGGCTCGGTGACCCTGAACTACGGCGGCGGCAGCCAGGTGACCGTGCAGGTGCAGCCCGCCTGCATGGGCGAATCCACCCAATGGCAGTTCGTGGTGCACTGCCCGAAATAAGGAGTGACGCGATGACGAAACCCTGGCGCCTGTTCCTGGTGGGATTGATCAGCCTGCTGGCCCTGCCGGCCCTGGCCGCCGAGGAAGCCCGGGTGGCGGACACGGCAGGAGGCCGGGTGGTGCTGGAGTTCAGCGCCGAGCCCGCCTTCGCCGTGGGCGACACCGTGGAGCTCACCTACCAGGCCGGCTTCATGGACATGCTGATGGGCAGCTACGCGGTGCGGGAGCGCCAGGGCAACCGGCTCATCCTGTCCACCCTTTCCACCAGCAACCCGCCCAGCCGGGGCATGCGGGTGCGGGTCAACCGGGCCGCTCCCCTCCAGTTCGCACCACCGCCGGCCCCTTCCCCCACCCCCGCCTCCCCGGCGGCCCAGGCCCCCGGTGAAGGCCGGGTGGTGGGCGTACGTGGCAGCACGGCGGAAGTGGAATTCCCCGCCGGCACCGCCGTGCAGACGGGTGACCGCTATACCCTGGCCTACGAGGCGCCCCGGGTGGGCCGGGTCAATATCGCCGGCACCTGGCGGGTGAAGCGCGTCGACGGCCAGCGGGCCCAGCTGGAGGCCGATGGTGTGGCCGGCCAGGCCAAGGCAGGCCAGGTGGCCTTGCCCCAGGCCCCCATGGCCCCAGTGGCAACGGGCACCACGCCCGCCGAGCCCGGCGGCCTGTTCCCCAATCCCCCGCCCATGAGCTTCGAGGAATACCTGCGCCAGACCCAGCCGGCTCCGCCTCCCTCCCTGCCTCCACCC
>CAZREY010000278.1:0-3802 GCA_964599015.1 uncultured Thiobacillus sp. | reverse complement strand
GGCAAGGAATCCAGGAAGCAATTGCGCGAGCGCACCCTGCGGGCCCTGGACCTGGTGCACCTGTCCCACGCCGCCGACAAGCGGCCGGGCGAGATCTCCGGCGGCATGAAGCAGCGGGTGGGCATCGCCCGGGCCCTGGCCATGGAGCCCAAGGTGCTGCTCATGGACGAACCCTTCGGCGCCCTGGACGCCCTCACCCGGGCCAGCCTCCAGGATGAACTGATGCGCATCGTGGAGGAAACGAAAGCCACCACCCTCATGGTGACCCACGACGTGGACGAGGCCGTGCTGCTCTCGGACCGCATCGTCATGATGACCAACGGCCCCGCCGCCACCATCGGCGAGGTGCTGGAGGTGGACCTGCCACGGCCCCGGGACCGCCTGGCCCTGGCCGAGGACCCCCACTACCACCACCTGCGGGGCCAGGTGCTGGCCTTCCTCTACCAGAAGCACCTCAAGCAGGCGGCCTGAACCGACATGTCCCGGAATTCCGCCCTGCCCCAGGTCCGTGTCGGCTTCATCCCGCTGACCGATTGCGCCCCCCTGGCCGTGGCGGCGGCCAGGGGCTTCGACCGCAGGCACGGCATCGAGATCATGCTGTCCCGGGAGTCCTCCTGGGCGGCGGTGCGGGACAAGCTCCTCACCGGCGCGCTGGATGCGGCCCACGCCCTCTACGGCCTGGTCTACGGGGTGCAGATGGGCATCGGCGGCCCCCGCCAGGACATGAACGTGCTCATGACCCTGAACCGCAACGGCCAGGCCATCACCCTGGCAAGGCGCCTGCACGATCTGGGGGTATCCAGCGGCGCCGGCCTGGCCCGGCATGTCATGGAAAGCAACCGCCGCCATACCTTCGCCCAGACCTTCCCCACCGGCACCCATGCCATGTGGCTGTATTACTGGCTGGCCAGCCACGGCGTGCACCCCTTCCGCGACATCAACAACGTGGTGGTGCCGCCGCCCCGGATGGCGGGCCACCTGGCGGTGGGCAACCTGGACGGCTTCTGCGCCGGCGAGCCCTGGAACGAGCTGGCCATCCACGAAAACGCGGGCTTCACCGTGGCCACCAGCCAGGATATCTGGCCGGACCACCCGGAAAAGGTGCTGGCCTGCGGACGGGACTTCGCCGATCGCCATCCTGACCGGGCCCGGGCCCTGATCATGGCCGTGCTGGAGGCCGCCCGTCACCTGGACACGGCCGGCGGACGCGGCGAGGCGGCCCAGCTTCTTTCCGGCACGGCCTTCATCGACATGCCCGCGGAACACATCGAGGGACGCCTGGGGGGGCGGTACCGGGACGGCCTGGGCCGCGCCTGGCGGGACGCCCATCCCATGGCCTTCTTCGCTGACGGCCAGGTCACCTTCCCCTGGCTGTCCGACGGCATGTGGTTCCTGACCCAGCACTACCGCTGGGGCATGCTCAACGCTCATCCCGATTACCTGGCCGTGGCCCGGCAGGTGAACCGTATCGACCTATACAGGGAAGCCGCCGCCCAAGTGGGTGTGGCCGTCCCCGATGCGACCATGCGGGGGGCCATGCTCATGGACGGCCGGGTTTGGGACGGAAGCGAGGCCGCCGCCTATGCCGAAGGGTTCGAGCTGAGCGGAAACGGTATCCGGGAAGCGGCCTGAATCCAGGCCCGGCGCCGCTTCCGAGGGCGGCCCGGACCATCCGGGGATCAACCTAAGGGCCCGCACCAAAACGGGGCCTCATCCGAATGCATCGTTTGGCTTTTTCATCCCTCTCCGTTGCGTATAAAATGCGCAGCTTCCCTCGCGCCCGCCCCCCTCGTTTCCCCCATGCAGATCGGCCCCCACCAGCTCAAGAACAACCTGATCGTCGCCCCCATGGCGGGCGTCACCGATCGGCCGTTCCGCCAGCTGTGCAAGCGCATGGGCGCGGGCATGGCGGTGAGCGAGATGGTCACCTCCAACTCCCTGCTGTACGGCTCCGCCAAGACCCGGCGCCGGGCCAACCACGAGGGGGAGGTGGAGCCCGTCTCCGTGCAGATCGCCGGCAGCGATCCGGCCATGATGGCCGAGGCGGCCCGCTACAACGCCGACAACGGTGCCCAGATCATCGACATCAACATGGGCTGCCCGGCCAAGAAGGTGTGCAATGTCATGGCCGGCTCCGCCCTGTTGCAGGACGAGCCCCTGGTGGGCCGCATCCTCGAAGCCGTTGTAGAAGCGGTGCCGGACACCCCCGTCACCCTGAAGATCCGCACCGGCTGGGACCGGGAGCACCGCAACGCCCTGAACATCCTGCGCATCGCCCAGGAGTCCGGCATCCGGGCCCTGGCCATCCATGGCCGCACCCGGGCCTGCGGCTACAGCGGCGAGGCGGAGTACGACACCATCAAGGCGGTGAAGGCGGCGGCCTCCATTCCCGTCATCGCCAACGGCGACATCACCACGCCGGAGAAGGCGAAATACGTGCTGGACCATACCGGCGCCGACGCGGTCATGATCGGCCGCGCCGCCCAGGGCCGGCCCTGGCTGTTCCGGGAGATCGCCCACTATCTGGCCACGGGCGGGAAGCTGCCGGCGCCGGAGGTGGCGGAGATCCACGCGGTGCTGCTGGCCCACCTGGACGATCTGTACAGCTTCTACGGCCAGCCCGCGGGCCTGCGCATGGCGCGCAAGCACATCGCCTGGTACACCCGGGGCCTGGCGGACTCCGCCCACTTCCGCCATGCCATGAACCAGCTGGAAACCCCCGGGGAACAACTGGAGGCGGTGAACGATTTCTTCTGGCGCACGCGGGAACGCGGCAACCGGCTGGTTTACCTGGACGCCCAGGGCGGCGCGGACGACGCGCATCGCCAGGCGGCCTGAGCACACGACAACAAGGAAAGCAGGATGGAGCAACACATCGATGAAAGCGAACTGGCGGCGTGCGTTCGCAGGGAGCTGGACCAGTATTTCAAGGACCTGGACGGGGAGCACCCCTCCGGCATCTACGACATGGTGGTGAACTGCGTGGAGAAGCCGGTCCTGCAGATGATCCTGGACCGGGCCGGCAGCAACCAGAGCCGGGCCGCCGAATGGCTGGGCATCAACCGCAACACCCTGCGCAAGAAGATGCAGCAGCACGGCATCAAATGACAGTGAAGCGGGAAATGGGAAACGGGACTCGCCGCGATGCGGCTCAGGAGAAACGCGAAAACCCATATCTCCCGTCTTACACACGTTTCCCGTTTCTCGTTTCCCTTTTCCCGCTCTCAAAATGATCAATCGCGCCCTCCTCTCCGTCTCCGACAAGACCGGCCTCATCGACTTCGCCCGCGCCCTTTCCGCACAGGGCGTGGAACTCCTGTCCACCGGCGGTACCGCCAAGGCCATCCGCGACGCCGGCCTGCCGGTGAAGGACGTGTCCGAATTCACTGGCTTCCCGGAGATGCTGGACGGGCGCGTGAAGACCCTGCATCCCCGGGTCCACGCCGGCATCCTGTCCGTGCGGGACAACCCGGCCCACGTGGCCACCATGAACGAGCACGGCCTGGGCTACATCGACCTGGTGTGCGTGAACCTCTATCCCTTCGTGCAGACGGTCTCCAAGCCTCACACCCTGGAGGACGCCATCGAGAACATCGACATCGGTGGTCCGGCCATGGTGCGGTCCTCGGCCAAGAACTACCGGCACGTGGCCATCGTCACCGACCCGGCCGACTACGCCGGCCTCATCGCCGAGATGCAGGCCAGTGGCGGTACGCTGAGTGATACCACCCGCTTCAACCTGGCGAAGAAGGCCTTCACCCATACCGCCCAGTACGACGGCCACATCAGCAACTACCTGACC
>CAZREY010000277.1:0-3805 GCA_964599015.1 uncultured Thiobacillus sp. | reverse complement strand
CGGTGAGCAGGTTCTTCAGCTTCATCTTCACCACGGAGGCGTTGCGGCCGGATTTGGAGAATTCGGCTTTCTGGACCACCAGGGGGTCTTTGCCCACCATGATCACGTTGCCGGCGCGGAGTTCTTGAGCGATCTTCATCGGGGATGTCCTGCAAGGGGTACGGGAGAGCCCGGCATTCTAGCCTTTTTCCCGAACTTTTTCGCAAAAAATCATCAGCTTGGACGCAAGACCGGGCTGTTGCGCCAAATCCGCGCACCAGTGGCGGGCGTGCGTCCCGAGTTCGTCCAGACGGGCCAGCCAGGCCGGCCAGAGGGCGTCGACGCCGGTCTCCTCGTTCCAGGCATGCCACAGGGCACGGGTGGTGTCCGCCAGGTGGGGCGGCATGTCCGCGCAATAAAGCGCCAGGAAGGCATCCAGCTTGGCGAAATGGGCCCGGTCCTCCTGGCGGTAGGCCTGCCAGACCATGGGCCGGGCGGCGAACTGCGCCCGCAGGAAGGAATCCTCGCCGCGCACGAAGTCGAGGTCGCAGGCCCACAGCAGGCGGTCGTAGGCATCCTGGTCCACCATGGGCAGGACGTGGATGGCCAGAGGGCCTTGGCCGTAAGTCCCGCCGACGGCCAGGTCCGCCAGGCCCAGCCAGGCGGCGACCCGGGGCAGGGCCTTGCCCTCGGGCACCAGCAGGCGGACGGGCCGTCCGGCCCGGGCCAGGGCCGAGAGCAGGCCGGTGATGGCCGCGTTGTCATAGCCGAAGAGGGAGATGCGCAGTTCGCCCGGCGCTTGGGGGGGCAGGCCCAGGCGCCGCCAGAACCCGGCCTGGGCCTCCGAATCGGCCTGGAAGGCGTCCCGCGCCTCCAGCAGCCCCGCCTCCCGCGTGAGCCCGCCGGTCTTGGCGGTGTAGCCGGGCATGTAGAAGTATTTGGTGAGGTCCAGCCGGGGGTGGGGGGAGGGCAGGCCGTGGACACCGTCGGCCCAGGCCTCGGCGGTGAGGTATTCCAGGTTCAGCCACGCCGACCGGGGCGAGCGCCGGGCCATGCGCTCGATGAACTCGTCCGGCAGGTCGCAGGCCAGGGCCTCGATGACCACGTCGCCGGGTTCCGCTTCGGGCAGCGGGTCCGTCCAGCGGCGCACCTCCACGCCGGCCAGATGCTGGGTATCCAGGGCCGGGTCGATCTCCGGGCGGATGCGTTTGAACGAGGCCAGGTCATCCACCCACAGCCGCACCGGCACCCGGTGCTCCGCTGCGAGTTGCCTGGCCAGGCGCCAGGTGACGCCGATGTCGCCGAAGTTGTCGATGACGGTGCAGAAGATGTCCCAGGTCATGGGACTGGATCCCGGGGTGGGGCGTTCAGGCCGGCAGGGCGATCTTGCCGTCCTTGCTGAACTGGTAGTCCTTGAACACCTGTTCGGCGGTCAGCAGTTGATAGGAACCGTCCGGGTTTTTCGCCGTGGTGTCCTTGAGCCTGTAGGTGTAGTGGCCGCAGGTCCAGATATCGAAGTCCCGCATGTGGGTGCACAGGCAGGTCTTGTCCATGACCCTGATCTTCTTCCCGCCCGCGGGGTTGGCGGCGATCGCCGCGACTTCCCGGTTGTAGGCGTCGATATAGGCGCACTTGCCATTGGCGTCCAGCAGGTAGCCGAAGGATTCGCAGTTGGGATGGGTGCCGGCGCCGATCCCCGGGCTGCTCTTGATCATGCGCATGGGGTAGCCCGTGGGGGAGATGCCGTTGACCTCGATGTCCTCCTCCTCGGCCTTGAAGTACTCCTGCTTAACGGGGTCCGGCAGGCCGCATTCCCGGGTGACGGTGAAGCGGGTGGCCACCTGCACGGCGCCGGCGCCGTGCTCCAGGAAGCCCGTGGCATCCGAGCCGGTGAATATGCCGCCGGCGGGGATGAGGGGGATGTCCAGTTGCTCCGCCTTCAGCCAGGCCTGGATCTCGGCGACGATGGTGGCCAGGTCGTATTGGGCCCAGTCCATGCCGAAGCCCAGGTGGCCGCCGGCCAGGGGGCCTTCCACCACCACGTAGTCGGGCAGGCGGTTGGTGCGTCCGTTCTTGCGCAGGAAGAGCTGCAGGGCCCGCAGGGACGAGACGATGATGCCCAGCTTGGCGTCCCGGAAGCGGGGATGGTCCTCCATGAGGCCGAAACTGCCCAGGTGCAGGCCCGCCGCCAGGGTGATGCCGTCGATGCCCGCGGAGAGGGCGGCGTTGAGGCGCGCCTTCAGGGTCTCCCTGGGGGCGTTCATGGTGAGCTTTTCCATGCAGTTGATGAACACCATGCCGGGGCCCTGCTTGGCGTCCATGGCCCGGCGCACATGCATGCGCGTGGCCTCTTCCAGTTCACCCAGGTGGAACTTGACCAGGGACTTGTCGTCCAGGTTCTTCACGTTGGCCTTGTAGAGCTGGAGCTTGTCCTTGACGTAGCGGGTCTTGAAGTGGCGGTCGATGACCGTTGGCACCATGGCGTCGGAGATGTGCCCCACGCCCCCCAGGCGGGCGGCCTCCAGGGCCAGTTCCACCGTGGAGATATCCACCCCCATGCCGCCGATCATGATGGGCACCAGTTCGTGCCGGCCCAGACGGAGGCGGAAGTCATCGACGCATTTCATATTCGGTCGCTCTTGGAGATTCTCGGCCTGGCGCCCGCCGGGGCGCCGCAAGATTGTGGATATAACTTTCGCATGATACGCGCCCCACCCGGGCCGGGGCCAGCTTGAGTGTGCGGCGTCTTGCACGGTATAAGCCTTGACCATGGCCAAGTCGACTTCCCTCTACGTCTGCGCCCAATGCGGCGGCCAGACCAGCAAATGGCAGGGGCAATGCCCCCACTGCCTGTCCTGGAATACCCTGTCCGAGAGCGTGCAGGAGGCCAAGGGGCGCCGCTTCCAGGCCCTGGCGGCCAGCGGCGAGGTGGTGCGCCTCGGCGCCGTCCAGGCCCGTGAGATCGCCCGCCTGGAGACGGGCCAGCCGGAATTCGACCGGGTGCTGGGGGGCGGCCTGGTGGGGGGCGGCGTGGTGCTGCTGGGGGGTGACCCGGGCATCGGCAAGTCCACCCTGCTGCTCCAGGCCCTGGCGGACATCAGCGCCCGGGCCCGCACCCTGTACGTGAGCGGCGAGGAATCCGCCGACCAGATCGCCCTGCGGGCCCAGCGCCTGGGTTTAGACGCCGACATCCCGCTACTGACGGAAATCCGCCTGGAGGCCATCCTGGGCACCCTGAAGGCGGAACAGCCCCAGGTGGCGGTCATCGACTCCATCCAGACCGTCTACACCGAACAGCTCCAGTCCGCGCCGGGCAGCGTGGCCCAGGTGCGTGAATGCGCCCAGGAACTCACCCGCCATGCCAAGCAGGCGGGCATCACCATCCTCCTGGTGGGCCACGTCACCAAGGAAGGCACCCTGGCCGGTCCCCGGGTGCTGGAACACATCGTGGACACGGTGCTGTACTTCGAAGGCGATACCGGATCGAGTTTCCGCCTCATCCGCGCCTTCAAGAACCGCTTCGGCGCGGTGAACGAGCTGGGCGTGTTCGCCATGACCGACAAGGGCCTCAGGGGCGTGTCCAACCCCTCCGCCCTGTTCCTCAACCGGGAGGAGCGGGAGGCCCCCGGCTCCTGCGTGGTGGTGGCCCAGGAAGGTACCCGGCCCCTGCTGGTGGAGATCCAGGCCCTGCTGGACACGGCCCACGGCGGCAACCCCCGCCGCCTCACCGTGGGCCTGGACGGCAACCGCCTGGCCATGCTGCTGGCGGTGCTGCATCGCCACGGCGGCGTGCCCTGCTACGATCAGGACGTGTTCGTGAACGCAG
>CAZREY010000276.1:0-3815 GCA_964599015.1 uncultured Thiobacillus sp. | reverse complement strand
GACCAGTACATCGGCGGCATCGAGCACGCCATCCTGCACCTGCTCTACGCCCGCTTCTTCCACAAGCTCATGCGGGACGAGGGGTTGGTCAATACCAATGAGCCCTTCGCCAACCTGCTCACCCAGGGCATGGTGGTGGCCGAGACCTATTACCGGGACCTGCCGGACGGCAAGAAGCTGTGGATCAACCCCGCCGACGTGGAAGTGGAGCGGGATGACCGCGGCCACATCGTCGCCGCGAAACTCATGGCCGACGGCCGGCCCGTGGTCATCGGCGGCGTGGAGAAAATGTCCAAGTCCAAGAACAACGGCGTGGATCCCCAGGCCCTCATCGACCGGTACGGCGCCGACACGGCCCGCCTGTTCATGATGTTCGCCGCGCCGCCGGAGCAGTCCCTGGAATGGTCCGACGCCGGCGTGGAAGGCGCCCACCGCTTCCTCAAGCGGCTGTGGAAGATGGTGCACGAGCATGTGGAAGCCGGCGTGGTGCCCGCTTTTGCCGGCGGGGCGCTTCCGGACAACCTGCAAGGCCTGCGCCGCCAGCTGCACCAGACCATCGCCAAGGTCACCGACGACATCGAGCGCCGCAAGCAGTTCAACACCGCCATCGCCGCCGTCATGGAACTGATGAACGCCCTGGGCAAGGTGAATTCCACGGATGAACTCTCCCGCTCCGTGAAGCAGGAGGCCCTGGAAGCCATCGTCCTCATGCTGGCCCCCATCGTGCCCCACATCTGCCGCGTGCTCATCAAGGCCCTGAAGCCCGGCGCCTGCCTGGTGGGCTCTCCCTGGCCCCAGGCGGACGAGGGCGCCCTGGTGCAGAATGAGATCGAACTGATGCTGCAGGTGAACGGCAAGCTGCGGGGCAAGTTCAAGGTGGCGGCGGATGCCTCCAAGGAGGCCATCGAGCAGGCGGCCCTGGCCAGCCCCGAGCTGCAAAAGCACCTGGAGGGCAAGCCCGCCAGGAAGGTGGTGGTGGTGCCGGGCCGATTGGTCAACGTGGTGGTCTGAGGAGCGACGATGGTGCGAGTACTGGTGGGGTTCATGGCGTTCTGGACGGTCCTGCTGGCCGGCTGTGGTTTCCAGCTGCGGGGCGATGCCCAGCTGCCCTTTGCCAGCGCCTATGTGGACGCTGCCGACGCCTCGGTGCTGGCCCCCTGGTTGCGTCAGGCCCTGGCGGCCCAAGGCAAGCTGGCGGAACGACCCGAGGGAGCGCCCGTGCGCATCCGCGTGGTGGATGAGCGGCGCGAGAAGAACATCCTCTCCCTGTCCGGCGGTGGCAAGGTGCGGGAATACCGGCTCATCTACAGGGTGACCCTGAAGGTGACGGACGGCACGGGCACCGAGTTGATCGCCCCTGTCGAACTGCAGCAGTTGCGGGAGTTTTCCTACGACGACGCCCTGATCCTGGCCAAGGAGGCCGAGGAGGCCAGCCTCAACCGGGCCATGGAGCAGGAGACCCTGCGGCAGGCCTTGCGCCGCCTGTCCTATGTGAAGCGCTGATGCGCATAAGGGGCGACCAGATGGCGGCTGCCCTCAAAGGCAGCCTGGCCCCCGTGTGGCTGGTGAGCGGGGACGAGCCCCTGCTGGTGGACGAGGCGGTGGCCCGGATTCGCGCCGCCGCCCAGGCCCAGGGATATGACGAGCGGCAGACAGCCCAGTCGGAGCCCGGCTTCGATTGGCGCGCCTGGGCCGGCGGCTTCGATTCCCTTTCCCTGTTCGCCAGCCGTCGCCTGGTGGAACTGCGCCTGCCCACGGGCAAACCCGGGGTGGAGGGGGGCAAGGTGCTGGAGGCCTGGGCCCAGCAGCCGCCCGCCGACACCCTGCTGCTGGTGACCGCGCCCCGTCTGGACAAGGCGGCCCTGGCGGTGAAATGGGTCAAGGCCCTGGAGGCGGAAGGCGTGCTGGTGCAGACCTGGCCTCCCGCCCTGGACCGATTGCCGGAATGGATCGGCGAGCGCCTGGGGCGCCATGGCCTGAAGGCGGACCGGGAAACCCTGGCCTGGCTCACGGCCCGGGTGGAGGGCAACCTGATGGCCGCCCACCAGGAGATCGAGAAGCTGGCCCTGCTCCTGCCCCCCGGCCCCCTGGACCTGGTCACGGCCCGGTCATCCGTGGCGGACGTGGCACGCTATGATGTGGGTGACCTGTCCGAAGCCTTCCTGAAGGGGGACGCGGTGCGTTTTTGCCGGATACTGGATGGCCTGAAGGCGGAAGGCGAGGGGCTGCCCCTGGTGCTGGCGGTGTTCGGCGGCGAGGTGCGCACGCTGTACCGCCTGGCCACCGGTCTTTCCCGGGGCGAACGGCTCCCCGGCCTCATGGCCGCCCTGCGGGTGTGGGAAAGCCGCCAGGGCCTGGTGGAACGGGCCCTGAAGCGGACCGATCCCGTCCGCCTGGCCCAGGCCATGCAGGGCCTGGCGCGGCTGGACCGGGCCGCCAAGGGACTGCTGAGGGAAGACGCCTGGGATGAACTGAAGCAGTTGGGCCTGGCCTTGATGGGCAAGGGTAGGGCCCCCGCCTTCCCCGGGTTTGTTTAGTGGGGAAACGAGAAACGGGAAAAGGGGAACGTGGAAATCGCGACACGTTTCCCGCTACGTGGAGCAAGACATGGACGTGAAGACCTATATGCAGGGCCTGGGGCGCATGGCGCGGGAGGCCTCCCGCGCCGTGGCCCGGGCCGACACCAATCAGAAGAACGCCGCCCTGCTGGCCATGGCCGCCGCCATCGAGCGGGATGCGTCAAAACTGATCGCCGCCAACGCCCAGGACATGGCCCACGCCCGGGCCGCCGGCTACGACACAGCCCTGCTGGACCGCCTGGCCCTGACGGAGAAGACCGTGGCGGGCATGGCCGAGGGACTGCGCCAGATCGCCGCCCTGCCGGACCCCGTGGGGGAGATGGACGGCCTGAAATACCGTCCTTCCGGCATCCAGGTGGGCAAGATGCGGGTGCCCCTGGGGGTCATCGGCATCATCTACGAGGCCCGCCCCAACGTCACCGCCGACGCCGCCGGCCTGTGCCTGAAGTCCGGCAACGCCGCCATCCTGCGGGGCGGTTCCGAGGCCATCCAGTCCAACCAGGCCATCGCCGCCTGCGTGCGGGAGGGCCTGGACAGCGCCGGCCTGCCGGACACCGCCGTGCAGGTGGTGGAGACCACGGATCGGGCCGCCGTGGGGGAACTCATCACCATGAAGGATTTCGTGGACGTGATCGTGCCCCGGGGCGGGAAGGGTCTCATCGAGCGCATCACCGGCGAGGCCCGGGTGCCCGTCATCAAGCACCTGCACGGCAATTGCCACGTGTATGTGGACGACCGGGCGGACCTGGCCAAGGCGCTGAGGATCGTGGAAAACGCCAAGACCCAGCGCTATGGCACCTGCAACACCACCGAGTCCCTGCTGGTGGCCCGGGGCGTGGCCGCCGCCGCCCTGCCGGACATCGGCCGCATGCTGGCGGGCAAGGGTGTGGAGATGCGCTGCTGCGCCGAGGCCCTGGGCATCCTCCAGGCCGCCGGCGTCGATGCCGACAAGCTCAAGGTCGCCACCGAGCAGGACTGGTTCGAGGAATACCTGGCTCCCATCATCGCCGTGAAGGTGGTGGACGGCCTGGACGCCGCCATCTTCCACATCAATACCCACGGCTCCCAGCACACGGACGCCATCGTCACCGAGGACTACACCCGGGCCCGCCGCTTCCTGCGGGAGGTGGATTCCAGCTCGGTGATGGTCAACGCCTCCACCCGCTTCGCCGACGGCTTCGAGTACGGCCTGGGCGCGGAGATCGGCATCTCCACCGACAAGATCCACGCCCGGGG
>CAZREY010000275.1:0-3842 GCA_964599015.1 uncultured Thiobacillus sp. | reverse complement strand
CATCGCCAACCCGGGCGAGATGGCCTTCACCCATGAGCTGGCCGTCGGCGTGCTGAACTCCATTCCCGCGTACCGGGCAGAGTTCAAGAAGGTGTTCGGCAAGGACACGGCCAACATCGACATGGTCACCGACGCCATCGCCGCCTTCGAGGAGACCCTGGTCACCCCCGATTCCCGCTTCGACAAATGGCTCAAGGGTGACAAGAAGGCCCTCACCAAGCACGAGAAGGAAGGCTACGAGCTGTTCAAGAACAGCGGCTGCACCGCCTGCCACTACGGCCCCGCCATGGGCGGCCAGTCGTTCCAGAAGATGGGCCTGGTGGCCGAGTACGACACCAAGAGCAAGGTGGAAGGCGTGGCCGGCCTCACCGGCAAGGACGCCGACCGCATGAAGTTCAAGGTACCCACCCTGCGCAACGTGGAGATGACCTACCCCTACTTCCATGACGGCGCCGTGTGGACCCTGGAAGAGGCCGTGGACATCATGGGCAAACTGCAACTGGGCCGCACCTACAGCAAGGAGGAGATCGCCAAGATCGTCGCCTTCCTGAAGACCCTGACCGGCAAGCAGCCCGACTTCAAGCTGCCCATCCTGCCACCTTCCACCAACGACACGCCCAAACCCAAGCCCTTCGGCTGATCGCTGCCACTGTCGCCCGGAACGCCCGCCCCTCAGGGAGCGGGCGTTTTCTTTGGCATCCCGTCCTGATACAGGCGGGAATATGGGGCCTCTCAGACCGGCAAGCTCACCAGCGCCCCTTGCCGCCGGCCCAGCGCCCACCTCCCCCGGGGCCGCCCCATCCATGACCACCCATGCCACAACCGCCACCATGGCCCTGCGGGTTGGTGTGGCCGGTGTTCATTTCTGAAGTGACGACGCCCGAACCCTGGCCCAAGGTGTGGTCCGGGATGTGCGTACCTGTCATGGAACGTTGGGCAAGCGTCCCTGAATAGCGCTGCACCGCCCGCTGGAAAGCAGGCAGGTGGTTTTCCTGGGAGGCCCGCCGGAGATTGCGCAACACCTGCTGGACATCCGGGTAGTCCCGGGTAGCCGCCAGCAGGCGGCGGTACATGGCGGCGTTGTCGATTTCCGCCATGACGCCTTCCTGACTGGCCTCCAGCAGGGACCCCGGCGCTTTTGCCCAGCGAGCCCAGCTGTCCTCGGGCACGGGAATGCCGTACTTCCCGAACAGGGGCAGCAGCGCCCGCACGTGCCGGTCCTCGGCCTGGGCGATGTTGGCGAAGGGGCGCACTTCACCGAATCGTTCGATGACACGCTGATAGGTGGCGCGGGCCTTGTATTCATCCTCCAAGGCCTCGGTCAGCACCTCATACAGGGTTTGTGGCATGGCATTCCTCCTGGCGGCCGGCGGCGGGATGTGGTGCCGGCGGGTTGGCGATATCGATGCGGCTCAGGGCGAGAGCCTAGCGGACTGGGTGCCTGCGGGCCTGCCGTCCGCCGCCAGGGCGGTGATGATGGCGCGGGCGTAGTCCTGGTCTTCCCGCCGCCCCGCGCCGGCCTGGGGCAGGTAGATTTCCAGGCCCACATAGAGAAAGCGGGGGCTGCGCCAGATATCCGGCGGAATGACCGTTGCCGCGCTGGGATGGCCGTTCTCCTCGCCCAGCGAGAACAGGCGGGGCGGCACGGCCAGGGCGGGCGCCGGGGCCAGCAGGCCGGCCAGGCGGCCGATGTCGCGGCTGTAGAGGTCGGCGCAGGGCCCCTGAGGGTCCAGGCCGGTGTGCAAATCCACGAGTATCGTGTGGTGCGCCCGCACGTGGGGCAGGAGTTGCAGGTAAAGCTCCCGGTGCAGGGTGTCGTAATGGAAGCGCTGGTCCTGGCGGGGGTGCCGGCCG
This sequence comes from uncultured Thiobacillus sp., assembly GCA_964599015.1. Taxonomy (GTDB): domain Bacteria; phylum Pseudomonadota; class Gammaproteobacteria; order Burkholderiales; family Thiobacillaceae; genus PFJX01. The sequence continues at coordinate 1,988 of CAZREY010000275.1, read as the reverse complement.
GAGAGTCCTTCCGTGATGGTGAGCACGTCCACCCGCTGCCGGTCCAGCCCCGACGCCACCGCCATGCCGAAGGCCAGTTCCTCCCGGTGGATGCCGATGACCAGGAGGGTAGCCGGCCCCTGCATCTCAGGCCGTCGCAGCGGGTCGGCAGACGGCATCCCGGCAGTGGTTGATTTCCACCGTCAGGTGGTCCAAGCCTTCCACATCCGCCAGCAGCCGACGGTAATCGTCCACGGCGCGGGGCGAGTGGGTGACCAGGGAGAGGATACAGGCCCGGCTGGCGGGGCCCACGCGCCAGAGGTGCAGATCGACGATTTCATGGTCCGGCTGGGCCTTGATGATGCGCCTGATCTCCGCCGCGGTTTGGCCATGGTCCTCGGCATCCAGCAGCACCCGGGCGCTGTCCCGTGCCAGGCCCCAGGCCCAGCGCCCCACCACGACCGCCCCCACCAGGCCCATGATCGGGTCCAGGAAGCCCCAGCCGTAGATCATGCCGCCCGCCAGGGCCACGATGGCCAGCACCGAGGTGAGGGCATCCGCCAGCACATGCATATAGGCCGCCTTCAGGTTGTGGTCCACGTGCTGGTGATGGTGGTCGTGGCCGTGGTGGTGATGGTGGCGGTGATCATGGTCGTGGTCCAACAGCCAGGCGCTGGCCAGGTTCACCGCCAGGCCCAGTGCCGCCACGGCCATGGCCTCGGCATAGTGGATGGACACGGGCTGGACCAGGCGCTGGGCGGATTCCACCATCATCCACAGGGCCACGAACCCCAGGAACAAGGCGCTGGTGTAGCCCGCCAGGGCGGTGACCTTGCCGGTGCCGAAGGTGAAGCGGGCATCCCCGGCGTGCTGGCGGGCAAAGCGGTAGGCGAAGGCGGCGAGCCCCAGGGCGCCCACATGGCTGGCCATGTGCCAGCCGTCCGCCAGCAGGGCCATGGAGCCGGTGAGCCAGCCCGCCGTGAGCTCCACCAGCATGGCGGCGAAGGTGAGGCCCACCACCCAGCGGGTGCGCCGTTCCGCGCTGCGCTCCGCCTGGGTGCCGAAGTCGTGGGCATGCTGCCAGAGGCTGAGGTCATGGGTGTGCATGGTGTTATTCCTCCGTCGACTTCACTTCAATCACCGGTCCATTCGTATAACTCCACCGCGTTCGGGTCGCATTTGCAGCAACCGGTGCAGGCCGTTCCCGAGGGCAGGCGGCGCACCCGGCCCTTGCGTTCCAGGGCGGCCAGCATGCCTTTCAGGGCCTCCGGCGAGGCGTCCAGGCCGAGGGCCATGTCCACCACGCTGGCACGCCGGTGCTGACGCAGGTAGTCGTTGACCTGGGACAGTATCATGGCCATCCCCTCAAGCCTTCTGGGGCGCCGGAAGCGCCTGGCCGTCATCCCGCCGGCCCATCCAGCGCAGGGCCAGGAAGGCCGCCGCGAAGCCGGCCAGCACCACGCCCATCCAGGCCAGGGCCGTGGCCGGATCCCGGGCGTAGTTGGCGGCCTGGTAGTACAGGGTGGCCAGGCCGTAGCCCAGGCCCGTGGTCCACAAGGCCACGAAGGCGGTCCAGCGGGCGCCGGATTCCTGGTACACGGCGGCGATGGCGGCGGTGCAGGGGAAGTAGAGCAGGATGAACAGCAGGTAGGCGAAGGCCCCGGCGGCGCCGTCGAAACGGCTGGCCATGGCGCCGAAGGTGCCGGTGGACACCTCCTGCTCCTCGGCCACGGCGGCCTGGTCGCTCACGTCGCCCACATCCAGCCCGAGTGGATCGGCCCAGGTGCCCAGGGCGTCGCCCAGGTTGGCGGGGATGGTGGCGAAGGCGCCGGCGACGGCATCGCCCAGGTTGAAGGCTTCCTCCTCGGCCGGTGCTTCACCGGCGGCGGCCGCGTCGCTTTCCGCCAGGGCGGTATAGGCCGAGTCCAGGGTGCCCACCACCGCTTCCTTGGCCAGCACGCCGGTGAAGATGCCCACGGCGGCGGGCCAGTTCTCCTCGGTCAGGCCCA
>CAZREY010000274.1:0-3843 GCA_964599015.1 uncultured Thiobacillus sp. | reverse complement strand
AGGCCACCGTGACCAAGGCCGAGGGCGACAAGCAGGCCGCCATCCTGGAGGCGGAGGCCCGGCTGGAATCCGCCAAGCGGGACGCCGAGGCCCAAGTGCGCCTGGCGGAGGCCTCCGCCGAGGCCATCCGCCGCATCGCCAACGGCATCGCCGAGAAGGAACTGCCGGCCTACTACCTGCTGGGGGAGAAATACGTGGCAGCCCTGAAGGATTTGGCGGGCGGCCAGGGCAGCCGCACCGTGGTATTGCCCGCGGACCTGATGAAATCCCTGGAAGGCCTGTTGGGCGGTCGGCGCTGAGTGGTGTACGGCGGTGCCCGTGGGAGCCCTGGAAAAAACTTAAAGTGACTTCTAAAGTTTGCATGGTAATGACCGATAATCTCGATACAACAAGCTGCGCAGGTTAGAGGGCATGGAATGAAAAGATCGCTGCTTTATTTGACGTTGATGGCCTTCCTTGCCGGGCCGATGGTGGACGTGCCCGTGGCCGAAGCCTCTTCTTCGTCCCACGCCTCCAAGACATCCAAGGCGAAAAGCGGCAAGAAGCTGAAGTCCAAGGCCAAGAAACGGCTGAAGGCCAAGAGCAAGATGAAGTCCAAGAAACGGGCCCGGGTGGTGGCGCCCGTCATGACGCCGTTGCGCGCGGCTACGGCCGCGACCGCGGCAAGCACCGCCAGCGCTGCTGATGACCTGGGCCTGCGTTCCGCCGCCGCCCTGGTGGTGGATCAGAAAACCGGCGAGGCCCTGTACGCCAAGAATCAGGACATCCCCACCTCCATCGCTTCCATCACCAAGCTCATGACCGCCATGGTGACCCTGGACGCGGGCCTGTCCCTGGATGAGGAAATCGTCATCTCCGGCGAGGACGTGGACCGGCTCAAGGGTACGGGATCCCGCCTGGCGCTGGGTACGCGGTTGACCCGGGGGGAATTGCTGCACCTGGCCCTGATCGCTTCGGAAAACCGCGCCGCCGCCGCTCTGACCCGGGCCTACCCGGGTGGCCGCTCGGCCTTCATCGCGGCCATGAACCACAAGGCCCGGGCCATCGGCATGAGGGACAGCCTGTTCGTGGACGGCACCGGCCTGAACAGCAACAACCGGGCCACCGCCGCCGATCTGGTGAAGATGGTGGATGCCGCCTACCGTTATCCCCTCATCCGCGAGATCAGCACGGCCGGTGCCTACGACGTGGGACTACCCGGCAAAAAAGTGGTCAAGGTGAAAGAAGATGGCCGCGTGCGCCGCGTCACCCGGGAGATTACCCGGCAAGTGGCCTTCAACAACACCAACGCCCTGACCCGCAGCGGCGACTGGGAAATCGGCGTCTCCAAGACCGGCTACATCAACGAGGCGGGCAAGTGCCTGGTGATGCAGGCCAAGATCGCGGACAAGCCGGTGATCATCGTCCTGCTGGACTCCTGGGGTACCTGGAGCCGGATAGGCGATGCCAACCGCATCCGCAAGTGGCTGGAGCGGGAGGGTCATGTGGCCAGCCGAGCGGGGCGAGATTCCGTCTGAGTGTGAGTGGTGTCCGACCGGAATGCTCCAAGGCGGCTGCGGCCGCCTTTTTCATGACCGGAGCTGGATGGGGTGGCAAGTTTCTTGATTCAGGTCAATTTCTCATTGCGTTGGCACGCGCGCCCTGGGAATTGCTTTTAATGTTTCTCCCCATGCCATGTGAAAGCCATCAATGGAGAACAGGATGCCTTGGATGAAACGAAAAGCGGCCCTGGGGGCGCTGGCCCTGGGCTTGGGCGCGACCCACGCGGCCATCGGCTTGTCCGGTCAGGGTGAGGATGCGAAGCTGATGACGTTGGTCAACGAAACCTGCGCGGCATGCCATGGCCCGAATGGCAACAGCGTGGTGCCGGATTTCCCCAGTCTGGCGGGCCAGCAGAAAACCTACCTGCTGCGGGAAATGCTGGATTACAAGGAAGGGCGGCGTCACAGCGATGTCATGGCGCCCCTCATGACGCAACTCGGCCAGGAAGACATGAACAGGCTGGCCGATTACTACGCCGCCCAGCAGCCCGCGCCGGGGACGGTCTCCAAACCGGAACTGCTGGCCCTGGGCAAGCGCATCTACCTGGAAGGCAACACCAAGTCGGGGGTGCCTTCCTGCGATGGTTGCCATGAGGAAAACGGTGAAGGCTCCAAGAAGTTTCCCCGGGTCGCCGGCCAGCATGTGGCCTATACCCTCGGGCAGATCGAGCAATACGCCTCGGGCAAGCGCAGCAACGGCGTCAAGGTGATGCGCACCATCGCCGAACGCCTGACCAGGGAAGAGGCCGAGGCCGTGGCCGAATACATGGCGAGTTTGAAGTGAGGACCAACATGAAACCCACGATGATTTCTTTGGCGTTGACGGCCCTGGTGGCAGCTCCCGCACTGGCTGTAGGACCCGGTCAGGCCCTGCCGAACGATGCCGAAATGGCGCGCATCCTGGCGGTGAAGGGCGATCCCGTGAAGGGCAAGGATGTCTACGATATCTGCCGCGGTTGCCACCGCCCCGATGCCTCTGGCAAGGCCGAAGCCGGCTATCCGCAACTGGCCGGGCAGCATCCCCAGGTCATCATCAAGCAGATGGCGGATGTGCGCGCCGGCCGGCGGGACAGCCACAAGATGCTGGACTTTATCGTGGAGGAGGTGGTCCCGGCGGAGCAGATCGCCCATATCGCCGCATACCTCCACAGCCTGCCGGTACCCGCCACCAACGGCAAGGGCGACGGCAGGATGCTGGATCTGGGCAAGCACCTCTACGAGAGGGACTGCGCCGCCTGCCACGGAAAGGACGGCGAAGGTATCGGCGAGAAGTTTTATCCCCGCGTGGCCGGACAGCACTACAACTACCTCTACCGGGAATCCAAGGAAAGCCGCGACAAGGGACGGCGCAACTCCAACGCCGAAATGGTGCGCCTGATCAGGCACTACACAGACGACGATCTGAAGGCGGTCAGCGACTATATGTCCCGCCTGGTGCCATCCAAGCCCTGAGCCTCCACGCCGTGCCATGCCCTCCGGCTTGGCTGCTCTGTCCGTCGCGTGCCGACTTTCGCCGCCAATGTTGACGGGCATCAAAGTTTCTGACCGAAAGCTTTGGTACACAGTCAAACCGCCACACTGCTAGGAGGGTTGTACCATGGACCGTCGTACATTCGTCGCCGTTATGCCAGCCCTCCTTATGGTGGGCTGTGCCGGTACCGGCACCAGCACCGAAAAGGCCGCGACCGGCGGCGTCGTGTTCAGCGAGGCTGAACGCAAGCTCATCACGGATTACTTCGCCAGCGAGCGCCGCGGCCCGGGCCGGGACAAACCCGCCCAGCGCGTCAAGCCAGGCGACAAGCTGGATAGCGGCCAACGGCCCACCCGTCTGCCGGACCCCCTCGACAAGAAACTGCCCTACCTGGCCGACCCCCACACCCGCCTGATTCTCGGCGCGGACGTCATCCTGGTGAACAGGAACAGCCATGACATTCTGGATGTGATTCCCCAGGTGGCTTATTGAAGATACGGGCGTATGAAATTCAAAAAATTTTGATGGCCATCAAGGTTATGGCGACTGGGCCATCAGTACTATGGCCCTCCCCGGATCAGGGTGCGCCCCGCGTCCGTGCAGCACTTAACCACCGGCAACCGTCCTTCCTGGAGGAGACAATGAAGAAAGCCGTCATGTGTGTCTTAACCGCCGCCAGCCTGAGCGCGGCAACTAGCGTTCTGGCCGTGGACAACATTCAAGGCCTGGCGATGAACTGCAACAACTGCCATGGGACGGGGGGTGTGAGCGTGGGCCTGAGCATGCCCAGCATAGCCGGGCTGTCCGAGAGCTACCTGAAGAACATCATGA
>CAZREY010000273.1:0-3844 GCA_964599015.1 uncultured Thiobacillus sp. | reverse complement strand
TAGGAGGGCACCAGGCTGCCGAAGGGATAACCCAGGTGGCGCCAGCGCTTGTGCACTTCCTGGAAGGCCTCGATCTCCAGCAGGGACAGGATGCGGATGTCCTGGGCGTTCTTGTGGCTGGTGTTGATGAGCCAGTCGTACACCTCCACCCTTTCCTTCTGGCTGGCCGTGACGATCTCTTCCCAGGTCGCCCCCGGGTGGGCCCGCAGGTAGGCCACCAGCCAGAGTTCCAGGGGGTGGACCTGGGCGATGTAGCCCCGGTCCGAGAGATTGAATTTCTCCGGCCCGTAGGTCTCGTACAGGTACTTGAAATCCCCTTCGTCGAAGGCGGCGGGGTTGCTCAGGCGAGCCTTCAGGAATTGGGTGAACCTGGCGGTGTCGGCCCGGGGGTCCAGGTAGCGGAACACGGCGGCCAGGCGCTTGGGGTTGGCGGTGAGGTGGTTCAGCAGGGCCGAGGCGGCCTCTTCCGGCTTGAGCCCCTTGTACTTCTTGTTGAAGCGGGCCAGGTAGGCCTTGCCTTCCTGGTCGGCGAAGCGCTTCAGGTACACGTCCCGGCGGGGGTCCGCCTCATCCGCCAGGATCTGGGCCGCGCCCTTGGGGTCCCGGTACATGAAGTGGCGCACGATGTCCCGCATCAGGCGGATGAAGGGCAGGTTCACCGAGTTGCGGGTGGCCTCCCACAGGTCCATGACCTTGTGGTCGTCGTCGTGGTGGAAGTTGGCGAAGCGGTGCACGCCGCCGCCAGTGAAGAAGCTCTCCGCCGGGCTGGCGGAATATTGCCGCGCCATGGCCGCCCGCAGCATGGGCGTGAGCCCCTTGTCCCGGGTGTTGGCCAGATAGCCCAGCACCCATTGCAGCAGCAGGTCCTTGTCGGCCGCCTTCACCCTGAGCAGTTCCGCCCGGGACATGGGGCTGTACTGGCGGTGCAGGTCTGCCACCACCTGCAGGTAGGTGAGGAGGGTGCGCAGCTTGGCGGAGGAACCCATGTCCAGCTTGGCGCCCTTGTTGATGTCGAAGGGCTGGTTCAGGTTGTCCGCCTGGACCCGCAGCAGGGCCCCGTCCTCGGTGTTCTCGTACAGGGTGAAGCTATAGATGGGCTTGGTGAGGTCGTCGTCGGGCTCCAGCAGGTACTGCCCGTACAGCCCGGCGGCGTCCACCACGATGGGATCGGACAGGCGCTGCAGGAAGTCGGACACGGCATACTGGGTGGGGCCGTGGAGGGTGGCCCGGGCCGTCAGGTCCAGGCGGTCCATTTCATACAGGCGCGGCACCCCCAGGCGCGTCATGAGTTCCACCCGCAGGGCATTGGTGGCCTTCTTGTCGGCGAAGGTGCCGTTTTCCCGCTTGCGCTTGCCGGTGTGGAAGACGATTCGCTCCTTCAGGGCGGCGTCGCGGAACTCGGGGCTGATGACCTTGGCCGCCGCCAGCAGGCGCAGGTGGGCGTCGGCCTGGGCATCCAGCTGGGCACGGCCGTTGAGCAGGTAGTAGGAAGGCTTGCGCTGGGAGATCAGCAGGCCCAGCACATGCTTGTAGGCCCGGGCCGCCTCGGGCGTGGGGCTCGGGCTGCGCAGCAGCTTGTTGACCTGCGTGAAATCCAGTCCGAACCAGGCCGCCAGGCCGTCCCCCAGGCCGTTGACCTCGCCGAAGCCGGGGGCGGCGGCCAGGGGCACGGTGTTCAGGTAATCCAGCACGATGCGGCGGCGGGTTGCCAGGGTGTCCTGGCCGTCCAGGTAGGCCCGGAGGGAGGCGGAGGCCATCTGGCGCAGCTTGTCCGTGGCGGTGAGGGTGAGGCCGTCGGGGGAGTGGCGGTATTTCTCGATCTGGGTGGCCAGGGTGGAGCCGCCGGGCACGTTGCGGGAGGGATCGATGGTCTGGAGGACTTTCTCCAGCACCGCCGCTCCCAGGCGGTCCCATTCCACCGCCGGGTTGCGCTGGGGGTGGTTGGGGTCCAGCAGTTCCCGGTTCTCGATATACAGCAGGGTGTTGGCCACCACCGCCGGCACGGCGTCGAAATCGGCGTAGGTGTAGGTGGGGAAGCGCAGGGACTGCAGGGGCTTCTGGGAGCAGTCCAGCAACTCCAGGCCGGCCACGGACTTTTCCCTGTAGGGCATGAACAGGCCGAAGTCGCCGATGCGCGCCATGTCCGGCGAGACCCGGGCCTGGCGGGTGACCTCGAAGCCCTGTTCCCTGAGCCGGCCGATGTACTCCGCCAGATAGGGATAACCCAGGCGCACGTCATAGGGGCCCCGGGGGGAGGGAGCCGGCTCCGGATTGGCGCCCTCTTCAAGCTGATAGGTCAGGCGCTTGCCGTAGCCGGCCAGCATCATGGCCTGGAAGGGGGAGGCGATGAGCTCGTAGGCGGCGATGACCGCCACCGTGAGCAGGGCCAGGAAGACCAGTGGCCAGAGCCAGAGGCGGCGCAGGCGGCGCTGGACGATGTCGGCGCTGCTCATTCAGCCGGCGCTTCGGTGTTCAGCCAGTCCCGGGGCCTGAGGAAATCGGTGTACAGGCGGGCCTCTTCGCTGCCCGGCTCCGGATGCCAGTCGTAGCGCCACTTCACCAGGGGCGGCATGAGGATGGACTCGGTGCGACCGCCGGATTGCAGGCCGAACAGGGTGCCCCGGTCGAACACCAGGTTGAACTCCACGTAGCGGCCCCGGCGATAGAGCTGGAAATCCCGTTCCCGCTCGCCGTAGGGCTGTTCGGCGCGGGCCTCCAGGATGGGCACGTAGGCCGGCAGGTAGTGGTCGCCCACGCTCTCGATCAGGTTGAAGCAGTGTTCGAAGGCATCGGCGTCCGCCGGTGCCTTCCCCTCTTCCCCGGCCCCTCCCCCGCTCGCTGGGGAGGGGAGGGAGGACAGGTCGTCGAAGAAGATGCCGCCGATGCCCCGGGGCTCGTTGCGGTGCTTGAGGAAGAAGTAGTCGTCGCACCATTTCTTGAAGCGGGGGTAGTAGTCGGCGCCGAAGGGGTCCAGGGACTTGCGGCACATGGCGTGGAAATGGACCGCGTCCTCCTCGAAGCCGTAGTAGGGCGTCATGTCCATGCCGCCGCCGAACCACCACACCGGCGCCTCTCCTTCCTTCTCGGCCACGAAGAAGCGCACGTTCATGTGGGAGGTGGGGGCGTAGGGGTTGCGGGGGTGCATCACCAGGGAGACCCCCATGGCCTCCCAGCGCCGGCCCGCCAGTTCCGGGCGGTGGGCCGAGGCGGAAGGGGGCAGCCGGTCCCCCATGACATGGGAGAAATTCACGCCGCCCCGTTCCAGGATGTTGCCTTCCTCCACCAGGCGGGAGATGCCGCCGCCGCCCTCGGGACGCTGCCATTCGTCCCGGCGGAAGGCCTTGCCGTCCACCTGCTCCAGGCGTTGCACGATGAGTTCCTGGAGTTCCAGGAGGAATTCCTTGACGCGGGCGGTATCCATGCTTGCTCTCATGAGAAAGGCCGGAATTTTATCCCGGCGGCCTCGGGTTTTCGCGGGGTCATGGCCTGACGACGCCGCCTTCCAGGGGGTCGAGAATGGTGGAAGGCCGCTTGCGCCGGCCGATGCGTCCGGGCAGGACCCAGACCTTCTTGTCGAAGGCCGCCCGGCAGGCGCGCCAGGTTTTCAGGGACCGTTGCCCGGAACGGTTGGCGCTGGTGGAAACCAGGGCCATGTCCAGGTGGTGGCACAGGCGCGCGGCTTCCGGGTGGGCCGTCACCCGCACCGCCAGCTTGGTATGGCGCCCCCGCAGCCAGGGGGGACAGCGGCGGGAAGCCGGCAGCAGCAGGGTGTTGGGGCCGGGCCACCATTCCCCCAGGCGGGCGGCCAGACCGGCGGGCAGGGGAGCGAGGTAGGCGCGGAATT
>CAZREY010000272.1:0-3865 GCA_964599015.1 uncultured Thiobacillus sp. | reverse complement strand
AACAAGGTGACCGCCTTCATCGGCCCCTCCGGCTGCGGCAAGTCCACCCTGCTGCGCACCTTCAACCGCATGTACGACCTCTACCCCGGCCAACGCGCCGAGGGGCAGATCAACTTCCACGGCAAGAACCTGCTGGACAAGAAGCAGGACGTGAACCTGGTGCGGGCCAAGATCGGCATGGTGTTCCAGAAGCCCACGCCCTTCCCCATGACCATCTACGAGAACATCGCCTTCGGCGTGCGCCTGTACGAGAAGTTGTCCAAGTCGGAAATGGACGACCGGGTGGAATGGGCCCTGCGCAAGGCGGCCATATGGGAAGAGACCAAGGACAAGCTGCAGCAGAGCGGCCTGTCCCTGTCCGGGGGCCAGCAGCAGCGCCTGTGCATCGCCCGCACCATCGCCGTGAAGCCGGAAATCGTGCTGCTGGACGAGCCGACTTCCGCCCTGGACCCCATCTCCACGGCCAAGATCGAGGAACTGATCAACGAACTGAAGAACGACTACACCATCGCCATCGTCACCCACAACATGCAACAGGCGGCGCGCATCTCCGATTTCACCGCCTTCATGTACCTGGGTGAGCTGATCGAGTTCGGCAAGACGGACGCGTTGTTCGTGAAGCCCCAGAAGCAGCAGACCGAGGACTACATCACCGGCCGATTCGGCTGAGGCAACTTTCTGGAAGAGTTACGCGAGGTCGGGGAGGACCGGCGCGATGTGTCACAAAACATTCATGAAGTCTGCCTCCGGGACAGGTAAGGTGGCGCCGAGGTGCCTTCATGAAATCCCTAGCGCAAACCCGGAATGAGCTGCGAGAACTGCACGCCCTGGTCCTGAACGGACAGCAGGCGCTACTCGAACAATGGCAACCCATGCTGGACGGCGGCGATTACGGGGTGGACGCCGCCAACCTGGCTGCCTACGTGGCCTTCCGCCGCCAGGATCTGCGCAGGTTCCAGGACCATCTGGTGGAACTGGGGCTCTCCTCCCTCGGACGCTGCGAGGCCCATGTGCTGCCTACCCTGGAAGCGGTGGGCATGGGCCTGGATGCCATGATGGCTTCGTCCCCCCGGGAGAAAAGCCTGGAAAAGCTGGCCAGGGACATACGCCAGGGGCGGCTGCGCCTGGCCCGGCACAGCGACCGTCTGCTGGGCAAGGCGCCCGCCAACCGGGCCATGCGCATCATGGTGACCCTGCCCTCCCTGGCGGCGGAGGACAAACGGCTGGTGCATGACCTGGTGCGGCGGGGCATGGATCTGGCGCGCATCAATTGCGCCCATGACGATAGGGATGCCTGGCGGGCCATGATCCGCCATGTACGTGGCGCCGCCTCGGCCACGGGCCGGCCCTGCCGCGTGCTCATGGACCTGGCCGGACCCAAGCTGCGTACCGGCGATATCGGCGCCAGGCCTCCGTCCCTGCGTCTCAAGCCCAAGCGGGACGACGGCGGAGAGGCCCGTACACCGGCCTATTTCCTGCTGGATGCCAGCGGCGAGCTGGGTGGGCCGGGACTGGGCCAGGTGGCCGGCATGGGGCGCGACCCCCGCATCGCCGTGGCCCGGGAATGGCTGCGGCGCGTCAAGCCGGGCGATGGCGTGGACGTGACGGACAGCCGCGGGCGCAAGCGCCGCATCATGGTCCTGGACCGCCTCAGTGACTACCACGTGCTGGCCTGCGTGTCGGAGTCGGTGTTGCTGGAGCCGGGCCTCATGCTGCGCCATCGGCCCAACCGCCGGGGCGCCGGCGCGGGCGAGACGGCGGTGGGGCCCATGGAGGCCCGGGCGGAATCGATCCGGGTGAACATGGGGGACCGGGTGCTGCTGACCCGTGGGGAAGCCGCCGGCGTGGCCGCCTGTGCCCCCGGCGGCGAAGGCATTTGTGTTGGGCAGGTGCCCTGTGCCCAGCCGGAAGTGCTGGACGATCTCAAGGCAGGTGAACGGGTGTTCATCGACGATGGCCGCATCACCGCCGAGGTGGAGGGGGTGGACGGGGCCGGTGCCTGGCTGCGCATCGTGCGCGCCGCGCCGGAGGGGGACAAGATCCGTTCCGGCAAGGGCCTGAATTTTCCCGACAGTGAGTTGGCCATGCCCTCCCTGACGGACAAGGACCTGGAGGACCTGGACTTCGTCGCTGGCGAATCGGACCTGGTGGGCTATTCTTTTCTCCGTGACGCCGCCGACATGGATCGGTTGGGGGCGGAGCTGGAGGCCAGGGGGGCCGGCGGGATGGGCCGCATCGCCAAGATCGAGAACCGCCAGGCGGTGACCCATCTGCCCGAGATCATCGTGCACGGCGCGGCCAGGGCCCCATTCGGCCTGATGATCGCCCGGGGCGATCTGGCGGTGGAGCTGGGCTGGGCGCGGCTGGCGGAGATACAGGAAGAGATATTGTGGCTGGCGGAATCGGCACGGGTGCCGGTGATCTGGGCCACCCAGGTGTTCGAGCAGCTGATCCGCGAGAACCAGCCCACCCGGGCGGAAATGACGGACGCGGCCATGTCCCAGCGGGCCGAGTGCGTCATGTTGAACAAGGGCCCCTTCGTGCTGGATGCCATCACCCTGCTGGATGACATCGCCGTGCGCATGGGGGGGCATCAGCTCAAGAAAAGCGCCCGCTTGCGGGCATTGCATTGGTAGCAACGGAAACAAGGAAGCAACCCATGGCAAACGCAGTCAAGACCATCGCGAAGTACATCAGGAACAATCCGGGCTCCAGCGGCGAGGAGATCCTGCGGGAGCTTTGCGCGGCCCTGGAGTCCAAGCAGACCTTCGAGATCCACCGCATCTATGAGCTGGACAAGAAGGCCTTCGAGTTGGCTTTGAATCTGCTCGAGGAGTGGCGTTTCGACCGCCATGTGGTGGAACGCCGCTTGCAGAAATATCTGGAACAGAAGGACGACGAGTCCTGATCCGGCGCCGGCGCTGTTTCTTCAGGCCACAGGGGCCTGCGCTTGGAGCAGCACCGCTTCCAGCCGGTCCAGGATCGTCGCCCAGCCGTTGTGGCGCATGTCCTGGCCGGCCTGCTCGCCGAGGCGCTGGCGTAGCCCCGCGTCACCGGCCAGGCGCCTGGCCGACGCGATGAATCCCGCCTCATCGCCGGGTTGCGGCGTCAAGCCATTCTCCCCGTGGCGGATCAGCGAAATCGCCGCCGCGCGCCTATAGGCCACCACCCCCAGCCCGCTGGCCAGGGCCTCGCCCAGGACATTGCCCCAGGTTTCCGACAGGCTGGCGAACAGGAACAGGTCGGCGCTGGCGTAATGGGCGGCCAGGTCTTCGCCGGTGCGGGAACCGGCGCAGATGTGGTCAGGATGGGCGGCCCGCAACTGGGGCAGGGCGGGGCCGTCCCCCACCCAGATCATGCGGGTATCCGGCCTCAGGGCGGCGACGGCGGCGTGGGCGCGGACCACCGCCTCCAGGTTCTTTTCCGGCGCCAGGCGGCCTACATAAAGGCAGGCCAGGCCCTCCCTCCCGCCGCTATCGTCCAGTCCCCACGACCGGCGCAGTTCCGTGCTCCGGCGCGCGGGGTTGAACAGGGCAATGTCAACGCCGCGCCCCACCACCTGCACGTTGGGGATGCCCCGCGCGGCCAGGGTGGGCGCCAGTTCCGGCGCCGGCACCAGGGTGGCATGGCAGCGCCGGTGCAGGGCATCCAGGGAACGGGTCACCAGGGGGGCCAGCCAGCGCAGGCCATAGTGGCCGCTGTACTGGTCGAAATGGGTGTGATAGCCGGACGTGACCGGCAGGCCCAGGCCCCGGGCCGTCAACACAGCGGCCCAGCCCAGGGGGCCCTCGGTCACCACGTGCACCACGTCCGGCCGTTGGGCACGCATCAGCCTGCCCAGCCGGCGCCAGGCCGGCATGCCCAG
>CAZREY010000271.1:0-3868 GCA_964599015.1 uncultured Thiobacillus sp. | reverse complement strand
TGGCGAAGCTGTCGGAGAAGAGCGGCTACTACCCGGACCTCAACTTCGCCAAGACCCATGTGAACGTCAGTGTGGCGGCCCGGGACGAGGCCCTGGGGCCGGACGAATACGCCTTCGCCGGCCGGGTGGACGCCCTGGCGACGAATACCTCGGCGGGTTGAGGCCGTGTCCGCCTGGGTGCTGGCCCTGGCCAACCTCAAGGGCGGCTGCGGCAAGACCACCCTGGCCCTGAACCTGGCCGCGGGTCTGGCCCGGGAAGGCCGGGTGGCCCTGGTGGACGCGGACCCCCAGGGGGCCATGGGCCACTGGGTGACGTGGGGGCATGAGGGGCATGGCCCGGGGACAGGCATTGCAGGGGACCTGCCCCGGGTGCTGGCGGCCGGCGCCGATCCCCTGGGGGCCATCGCCCGGGCGGCCCGGCACCATGACCGGGTGGTGGTGGACTGCCCGCCATCCCTGGACATGGCCGTCACCCGGCAGGTCCTGGAGCGGGCCCGGGCGGTGCTGATCCCGGTGCTGCCCTCGCCCCTGGACCTGTGGGCCAGCGCGGAGACGGTGGAAGTGGTGCGCCAGGCACGCCAGGCCAACCCGGCCCTGCAGGCCTGGCTGGTGGTGAACCAGGCGGAACCGGGCAGCGCCCTGACCCGGGCCATGGGCGCGGCCCTGGCAGGGCTGGACCTGCCCGTCCTGGGCAGCGTGGTGCGGCGCCGGGCGGCCTTCCGCACCGCCGCCCTGGAGGGGGTGAGCGTGTACCAGCTGGGCTTCCGCGGCCGCGAGGCGGCGCGGGAGATCGATCAGGTGATTCGAGAGATCGTGGAAAAGGAGTAGAGGGACCATGAGCAAACTGGAAGACAAGCTGCGCGCCAGCATCAAGCCGGCCAAGGGCAAGCCCACGCCGGCGCCCAAGTCAGTGCCGGCCAGGAGGCCGCCCGCCGCTAAAACGCCGGTGCCGGCGCCACAAGATCCCACGCCGCCGGCCGTGACGCCGGAACAGGAGCGCCCGCTCCATCCGCGGCGCATCTGGCCCGACTGAGGTTCCCCATGTCCGAATACGAGCCCACCTCCAGCGAACCGGACACCCCACCCTGGGCACGCCTGCTGTTCGGCGACGAGCCCTGGCTGATGCTGCTGGCCTTGCTGGCTTGCGGCTTGATCACCTACATCCTGGCGCGGGAGGCGATACCCGCCATCCTGGCGGTGGTGCTGGCCGGCCTGGCCGCCAATGCATGGTGGGCACGCCATGCCGAGCAGGCCGATGAGGACGAAAGGCAGACATGAAGCCCTTTTCCTCCAAGTCCTGGCGGGCCTGGCTGCCATTCCTGGACTGGTTCCCCATGAGCGGGGTCCAGATCCGCGCCGATCTGCTGGCGGGCCTCACCGTGGCCCTGGTGCTGATCCCCCAGTCCATGGCCTATGCCCAGCTGGCCGGCATGCCTTCCTATTCCGGCCTCTATGCCGCCTTCCTGCCGGTTATGGTGGGGGCGCTGTGGGGTTCCTCGCGGCAACTCTCCACCGGCCCCGTGGCCATCGTCGCCCTGCTCACCGCCTCGGCCCTGGCGCCCCTGGCGACGTCCGGTTCGGAACAGTACATCGCCCTGGCCATCCTGCTGGCCCTCATGGTGGGTCTCATCCAGCTTGCCCTCGGCCTGTTCCGCCTGGGCGCCATCGTCAACCTGCTGTCGCATCCGGTGATCATCGGCTTCACCAACGCGGCGGCCATCATCATCGCCCTGTCCCAGCTCAACAAGCTGCTGGGCGTGCCCATGGGGCGCAGCGAGAACTTCCTCAACGACATCCGCAGCGTGCTGCTGCAAGTGGGCGACACCCACTGGCCGACCCTGGCCATGGGCGCGGGCGCCCTGGCGCTCATGCTGCTGATGAAGCGCTATCTGCCGCGCTGGCCCAACGTGCTGGTGGCGGTGGCCCTGGCCACCCTGCTGAGCTGGCAGCTGGGCTTCGAGCGGCTGCGCACGGTGGCTCCGGAAGCGGTGCGCGACGCGGCCGCGCAAACCCTGGTGGCCGACTATCTGGCCGGCCGGCAACGCATCGCCGGTCTGGAGGCGGAAGTGGCGGAGGCCCGTGTCGCCCTGGCGCGGGCTTCCGCCGCAAGCGGCGGCGAACTCGCCCGGAAGGCGCGCCGGGCCGAACTGGAATACCGGCTGGATCTGGCGCAGGCCCACCTGGAGGAGGCCGTCCGCGAGAATCAGGCGCGTTTCAAATCCCTGGCGGGCATGCGTTTCGTGCTCGCGGAAGACGGCCGGGGGGGCGGGCAACTGTACGACGAAGGCGGGGCGCCCGCCGGCGCCGACCGCGCCGAGGTCTGGCGGCTGAAGAAGCTGGACGACGACGGCCTGCACCTCACAGGCGGCGGCGAGGTGGTGGGCGCCATCCCGCCGGGGCTGCCCAGCCTGTCGGTGCCCGACGTCGGCTGGTCCGACTTCACCGCGCTGCTCTCCGCCGCCCTGGTGATTTCGCTGGTGGCGTTCATGGAAGCCATTTCCATCGCCAAGGCCATGGCCGCCAGGACCCGCGCCCGCATCGATCCCAACCGGGAACTGGTGGGCCAGGGCCTGGCCAACATCGTCGGGGCCGCCTCGCAGTCCTTTCCGGTCAGCGGTTCGTTCTCGCGCTCCGCCGTGAACCTCAACGCCGGCGCGGCCACCGGCCTGTCCTCGGTGTTCGCCGGCCTGCTGGTGCTGCTCACCCTGCTGTTCCTCACCAGCCTGCTCTACCACCTGCCCCAGGCGGTGCTGGCGGCGGTGATCATGCTGGCGGTGCTGGGCCTCATCAATCCGGGCGCCATGCGCCATGCCTGGCATACCCACCGCCACGACGGCCTGGCCGCCCTGGTCACCTTCGCTGCCACCCTGGCCTTCGCGCCCCACCTGGACATGGGCATCCTGTTCGGTGCGGTGGTGGCCATCGCCCTGTTCCTGCACCGGCGCATGCGGCCCCGGGGCGAGATCCTGGGCCAGCACCCGGACGGCGTGCTGGGCGGCCTGGACACCCACGGCCTGGCGCCCATCAGCCGGACGGTGGTGCCAGTGCGTTTCGACGGCGAGCTCACCTTCGTCAACGTGTCCTACTTCGAGGACATGATGCTGGAGGCGGTGCGACGCTTCCCGGAGGCCAAGGCCATCCTGCTCATCGGCAGCAGCATCAACGAGATCGACGTGTCCGGCGAGGAAAAGCTCGCCGACATCGCCCGGCGTCTGGAACAGGGTGGCGTGAAGCTGTACCTGAGCGGCCTGAAGAAACAGGTGCTGGAAGTGCTGGAGCGGGCCGACATCCACAAGACCCTGCCGCCGGAACGTATCTTCCGTTCCAAGGAGCAGGCCCTGAAGACCCTGCTGGAACAGTACGGGTAAGCCCATGAGCTTCGAGCCGGTGGTGCTGTTCTTCCTGCTCGGCGTGGCTGCCGGCCTGGCTCGCTCGGACCTGAAGATACCCTCCAGCATCTACGATGCCCTGTCCATCTATCTGTTGTTGGCCATCGGCCTCAAGGGCGGGGTGAAACTGGCGGAGCACGCCGAGGCGGAGATGCTGCTGACGGGCACCCTGATCGTGCTGGCCGGGGCCCTGATTCCCCTCATGGCCTTCCCCATCCTGCGCTGGATGGGGCGCATGAACCGGGCCGATTCGGCCTCCATCGCCGCCCACTACGGTTCGGTGAGCGTGGTCACCTTCTCCGTGGGGGTCACCTTCCTGGCCCAGGAGGCGCAATCCTTCGAGGGCTACATGATCGCCTTCCTGGTGCTGCTGGAAATGCCCGCCCTGGTGATCGGCGTGCTCCTCGCCCGCCACGGCCAGGGGCAGGTGAAATGGGGCAAGCTGCTGCACGAGGTGTTTTTCGGCAAGAGCATCTTCC
>CAZREY010000270.1:0-3876 GCA_964599015.1 uncultured Thiobacillus sp. | reverse complement strand
AGCCCTGGGCCCCGCAGCCTACATCGGCCGCGCCCGGGTGGTGCCCCTGCGCAACATGGGCGCCGCCATCAGTCCCTTCAACAGCTTCCTCATCCTGCAGGGCATCGAGACCCTGCCCCTGCGCATGGACCGCATCTGCGACAACGCCCTGGCGGTGGCAAAGTGGCTGAAGGCCCACCCCCAGGTGAGCTGGGTCAACTACGCCGGCCTGCCCGACTCCCCCAGCAAGCCCCTGGCGGACAAGTACATGGGCGGCCGGGCCTCGGGCATCGTCTCCTTCGGCATCAAGGGGGGCCGGGCGGCGGGCGCCAAATTCATCGACGCCCTCCAGCTCATCGTGCGCCTGGTGAACATCGGCGACGCCAAGTCCCTGGCCTGCCACCCGGCCAGCACCACCCACCGCCAGCTGTCGCCGGAGGAACTGGCCAAGGCCGGCGTGAGCGAGGACATGGTGCGCCTGTCCCTGGGCATCGAGCACATCGACGACCTCATGGCGGACATCGATCAGGCCCTGGCGGCGGCGAAGTAAGCCACCGCACGAAGAGAAAACGGCCAGCGAAAGCTGGCCGTTTCGCATTTCTGCTTCAGGGCTGGGGTCCGCATTCCTCCACCATCGGCTTCCACGGGGTCAACACGATCTCCACACGCCGGTTGCGCTGGCGGTTTTCTTCCGTGTCGTTGGCCGCGATGGGCCGGTACTTGGAAAAGCCCACCGCCTCCATGCGGGTGGGCTGTATGCCCTGGCGGTCCTCGAAGTACCTGACCACGCTGGACGCCCGGGCCGCGGACAATTCCCAATTGGTGGGGTACTTCTGCTTCAGGTAGGGACCGATGGGCACGGTGTCCGCATGGCCTTCGATGCGAATGGTCTCGTCCCCGCCCGCCAGGGCCGCACCCACGGCATCCAGGACACGGCGGCCCTGGAGCAGGATGTCCGCGCTGCCGGACTCGAACAGGATGCGGTCCAGCACCCGCACCGAGAGCTGGGAGCGCAGGCGCTCGATCTCCACGTCCTTGGCGCCGATCTCGCCCTGCAGGCGCTGGCGCAGGCTGTCTTCCAGGTCCTTCATGCGCTGGAGCTGCCTGGCGGATGCATCGGACACCTTGACGGTCTTCTGCAGGTCCTGGCGCAGGGCTTCGCACGCCGCCGCGTCGGCCTGGGCCTTCTGTCGCAGCGCCTCCAGGTCACCCTGGCACCGGGCCAGTTCGGCACTCCGGTCGGCCAGCGCCTTCTCCACCCCCAGGCGGGCATCCTGCTCAGCCTGGAGCCGTTGCTGGACTTCGCCCTTCTGGCGGCAACAGTCCTCAGCCCGAGAACGGGCCTGATGGCAGGCCTCCAGTTCCGCCCGGGATTGCTGGCGTAGCTGGGCCAGCTCCCCCATGCAGCTGGTGCTGTCGCATACCGCATCCACGATCTTCACCGCTTCCTGGGTTGCGCACCCACCCAGGGCCAGCAACACGGAAAAAACCCCTATCGCCGTCCTCATGATGTCTCCTTTCCCTCCACAGCAATGAACATCCATTTCCAGTATGGCACCCGAAAAATGGAGTTTGCCGCCCCTGGGAAGTCTCATGGGCTCTCGGCCGCCATGGCCGCGGGGATGGCTGCGCTTCGGGGTGGTGCCCTAGCCGGCCTGGTTGGCCACGCTGGCCTGAAGCTCCGCCAGTTTTTCCAGGATCGCGTCCTTGAGGTCCATCAGTTCACGCACCTTCGCCCGGGCGGCGTCCATGTCGCCCACATGGCGCAACCTGACGATCTCCGGCCCCAGGCGGTGCACCGCCTCATGGATGGGCTCCAGGTCGATGAACGCCTGCAGATGGCCATAGCGCTGGCGGCCGTGGCCGTAATACCAGTGACCGAAGCGGCACTGCTGGTGGTCGCAGAGTTCGCTGCCCTCCATCAGCAATTCGGCCCCATCCAGGTGATGCAGGACGCGCTGCACCCATTTGACGTGGTCGTACTGGGCCACCAGCAGGGGGAAGTCATTCATCTCCCACTCGGTGTCCGCCCACAGGGCCCACTGGGGGTCCGGGCGGTAGCCGGCCACCCAGGCGGGAATGTCAGCCGCCGGCATGGGCCGGGCGATCACATAGCCCTGGGCGATGTCGCAGCCCAGGCGCATGAGCAGGACACCCTGCTCCGCCGTTTCCACCCCTTCCGCCACCACCGCGCGGCGGAAGGCCGTGGCCAGGCCGACGACGCCCTCCACCAGGGTCAGGTCATCCCGGTCTTCCAGCAGGTCGCGGATGAAGGACTGGTCGATCTTCAGCACGTCCGCCGGGATGTCCCGCAGGTAGGAAAGGGAGGCGTAGCCGGTGCCGAAATCGTCCAGGGCGAAGCCCACCCCCATGTCGCGGCAGGCCTTGATCACGGCGCGCACATGGCGGGTGTTTTCCAGGGCGGCGGACTCCAGTATTTCCATTTCCAGGCGACCCTTGGGCACGCCGGGGTAATCGTCCAGGCAGGCCCGCAACGAACTGACGAAGTCATCCCGCAGCAACTGGCGGGCGGACAGGTTCACGCTCACGGACAGGGGGCAGCCCGCCTTGCCCCAGGTCTCGATCTGGGCCAGGGCCTGGCGGATGACCCATTCGCCGATATCCACGATGAGATCGTCATGCTCCGCCCGGGGCAGGAACTCGTGGGGAGGCAGCAGGCCCCGCTCCGGGTGCTGCCAGCGCAGCAGGGCCTCCACCCCCACCACCTGGCCGGTGCGCAGGTTCACCTTGGGCTGGTAATGCAGCACCAGCTCGTCGTTGGCCAGGGCCTCGGCCAGCCTGTCCAGAAGCTGCCGCCGGGTCTGGGCCTGCTGGTCCTGTTCCGTGTCGAACAGGTGGAAGCGGTTCCGCCCGGTCTGCTTGGCCTGATACATGGCCTGGTCCGCGTGGCGCAGCAGGGTGGCCGTGTCGGCGCTGTCGAAGGGAAACACGGTGATGCCCAGGCTGGCGGAGAGATCGTAGTTCTTACCGTCGATGCTGAAGGGGGCGGCCATGAGGCTCAGGATGCGGTCGGCGACCCGCTCGATCTCGTCCATGTTGGGCAGGCCGCACAGCACCAGGGCGAACTCGTCGCCACCCAGGCGGGCCACCACGTCGGTGCTGCGGGCCACCTGCTTCAGGCGCTGGGCCACCATGACCAGGATGCGGTCCCCGAGGGCGAGGCCGAAGCGGTCGTTGAGCTGCTTGAAGCCGTCCAGATCCAGGAACACCAGGGCCAGCAGCAGGTTGTCCCGCGTGGCCTGTTCCAGCAGCTGGTGCAGCCGCTCGTTCATCTGGGTGCGGTTGGGCAGTTCCGTGAGGATGTCGAAGTGGGCGATGCGCTGGAGCTTTTCCTGGGCGCTGCGCAGCTCGTTGATGTCGGTGAACACCGCCACATAATGGCTGGGCTGGCCGGCGCCATCCCGCACGGCGGTGATGCTGAGCCGCTCCAGGAACTCCTCGCCGTTCTTGCGCCGGTCCCAGATGTCCCCCTGCCAATGGCCCTTGTTCTTCAGGGCCCGCCACATGCGGGTGTAGAAAGCGGCGTTGTGGCGGCCGGACTTGAGGATACCCGGAGTCTTGCCCCGCACGTCGGCGGCGGCGTAGCCGGTGACCTGGCTGAAGGCCCGGTTGACGTAGACGATGCGGTTCTCCGCGTCCGTCACCATCATGCCGTCGCGGATGTTCTCCAGGACGATGGCCGCCAGTTCGGGCGGCAGTGAATACGCCTGGGGCATGGATCAGTCCCCGGCGATGCGCCGCGCCAGTGCCGCCGCCTTGCCCGTGTAGCCGCCGGGGGTCATGGCCAGGAGCCGCTGCCTGGCCTCCTCGGGAATGGCCAGGCCGTTGATGAAGGCCGCCAGGGTGGCCTGGTTGATGCCCTCCTTGCCCCGGGTG
>CAZREY010000269.1:0-3885 GCA_964599015.1 uncultured Thiobacillus sp. | reverse complement strand
CCTGTCCCTGCTGGTGCTGGTGCGTCACCACAGCAACATCCGCAAGCTGCTTTCCGGCGAGGAAAAGGCCTTCAAGAAACGCTAAACAGCTCTCATGTTCGAAAAAACCATCGACTACGCCCGTGAAAGCCTCATCGCCGCCTCCGAGGCGGCGGTGGACAAGGCCGGCGATCGCCTGGGCCAGGTGGTGGACAACGCCAGCCAGGCCATCGACCAGAAGCTGGACAAGATATCCCAGGAACTCCACAGCCAGCGCAGCCTGACCAAGGACGACGTGCGGGAACTGGTGGACTACGCATCGGACAGGCTGTCAGTGGTGCTGGACGAGCGCATCGCCGTCATGCGCCAGGAGATCACCGAACTGGTGCAGGAAAAGACCGAGTACTTCAAGGCGGAGATCGATGCCTTCTTCATCCAGCGCCAGCAGGACCTGGCCCGGGAACGGCGCCGCCTGATCCTCAACATCGTCCTGGCCGCCGGCGCGGCCCTGGCGGTGGGGGCCGTGTCCCTGTTCTACAAGGGCATCCAGGAGTGGGATCTGCTCACGGTGTTCCGGGTGGTGCTGGCGGCCCTGGCGGGAGGCTACGGCGTGTGGCTGGCGGTGAGCATGCTGCGGCGCTGGCGCATGATGTCCGAGCACCGCAAGGACCTGTTCTACGTGGCCGCCCGCTATTGGGGCTGGCTGCAGCCCGCCAGCGTGTTCTCAGCCCTGCTGGTGCTGGCCGTCCTTATCGTCCTGAGCCTGGTCCTGGCCTTCCCCCAGGAGGCCATGCGCCTCATCGGCGAACCCATTCTCAGGCCGGGGGGCTGACCGGCCCTACGCGGCCTCCAGACTGGACAGTTCCCAGCGGGGCCGCACGCCGAAGCGGCCATCCGCGGGGATGTCGTTGGCCAGGCGCAGGGCCCCGGCGTAGGCGATCATGGCACCGTTGTCGGTGCACAGTTCCAGGGGCGGATAGAACACGGCGAAGCCCCGGCGGGCAGCCTCTTCGTCCAGCCGTTGCCGCAAGGCCCGGTTGGCCCCCACCCCACCGGCGATCACCAGGCGTTGCAACCCGCTCCGCTCCAGGGCGGCCAGGCACTTGCCCGCCAGCACATCCACCACCGCGGCCTGGAAGCCGGCGGCGATATCCGCCCGGGCACCCTCCCCCTCCTTCTTCGTCAGGGTCAGCACGGCGGTCTTCAGGCCGGAGAAGCTGAAGTCCAGGTCCCCCGAGTGCAGCATGGGCCGGGGCAGCTTGAAGCGCCTGGCATCCCCCGTATCCGCCAATTTCGAAAGGGCCGGGCCGCCGGGGTAGCCCAGGCCCAGGAGCTGGGCGGTCTTGTCGAAGGCCTCGCCGGCGGCGTCGTCCACGGTCTCTCCCAGCAGTTCGTAGCGGCCCACGCCATCCACCCGCATGAGCTGGGTGTGGCCGCCGGAGACCAGGAGGGCGGCGAAGGGAAAGGCCGGCCGTGGCTCCGCCAGCAGGGGGGAGAGCAGGTGGCCTTCCAGGTGGTGCACGCCCAGGGCGGGGATGCCCAGGGCCGCCGCCAGGGCGCAGGCATAGCCCGCCCCCACCAGCAGGGCCCCGGCCAGGCCAGGCCCCTGGGTGTAGGCCACGGCGTCCAGGTCAGCCAGGTCCAGGCCCGCCTGGCCCAGCACCCGCCGGGTCAGGGGAATCACCCGGCGGATGTGGTCCCGGGACGCCAGTTCCGGCACCACGCCGCCATAATCCGCGTGCATGGCCACCTGGGAATGGACGGCATGGGCCAGCAGGCCCCGTTCCGTATCGAACAGGGCCAGGCCGGTTTCATCGCAGGAGGACTCGACACCGAGGACAAGCATGGACAGCACCATCAGAAAGACGGGGAATTGTATTGAAAGCTGCCATCGGCCTGGTATAGAATCCGCGCTCTTTTATTGCTTTTCCACCCGGAAACCCATCAGGAAACCGTTATGCCCAGCGTTCGCGTCAAAGAAAACGAGCCCTTCGAAGTCGCCATGCGCCGCTTCAAGCGCACCATCGAAAAGACTGGTCTGTTGACCGAACTGCGTGCACGCGAGTTCTACGAAAAGCCCACCCAGGAACGCAAACGCAAGCTGGCCGCCGCCGTGAAGCGCCAGCACAAGCGCCTGCGCAGCCAGCAGCTGCCCCCCAAGATGTACTGACGCATTTTCCGGCCTCCCCGCCGGATATCGCCATCGGGCCTGCCAGTCAGGCCCTTTTTCATTTCTGCTCAAGGAACAACCATGTCGCTGAAAGCCCGGATCACCGAGGACATGAAAACCGCCCTGCGCGCCAGGGAAGCCGAGCGCCTGGGCACCATCCGCCTGCTGCTGGCCGCCATCAAGCAGAAGGAGGTGGATGAGCGGGTTGAACTGGACGATGGGGGCATCACGACCGTCATCGAGAAGATGATCAAGCAGCGCAAGGACGCCATCGGCCAGTATGAATCCGCCGGCCGCCAGGACCTGGCGGACAGGGAGCAGGCGGAGATCGGCGTGCTCACCGGCTACATGCCCCAGCCCTTCAGCGCCGATGAGATCGCCGCCCTGATCGACCAGGCCAAGGCCGAGACCGGCGCCGCCGGAGCCAAGGACATGGGCAGGATGATGGCCTGGCTCAAGCCCCGCCTGGCCGGCCGCGCGGACATGACCGCCGTGTCCGCCCAGGTGAAGAGCGCCCTGGGCTGATTCCCGCCGGGCGCATTTAGAATCCAGGCCATGGCCCGGATTCCGGAAGACTTCATCCAGCAGGTACTCGACCGCACCGACATCGTCGCGGTCATCGAGCGCTATGTGCCCCTGAAGAAGGCGGGCATCAACTACCAGGCCCGCTGCCCCTTCCACAACGAGAAGACCCCCTCCTTCACGGTGAGCCCCACCAAGCAGTTCTATCACTGCTTCGGCTGCGGCGCCCACGGCACGGCCATCAGCTTCCTCATGGAGCACGCCGGCTACGGCTTCATCGACGCGGTGAAGGAACTGGCCGGCAACGCGGGCATGCAGGTGCCCGACGATGGTCACAGCCACGAGGAGGATGGCCATAGAAGCCGCATCCTGGCCCACCTGGATGCCGCCAGCCGCTTCTACCGCCAGACCCTCAGGACCCATGCCCCAGCGGTGGACTACCTGAAGAGCCGGGGGCTCACCGGCGAAACGGCTGCCAGGTTCGGGCTGGGCTATGCCCCGGACGACTGGCAGGGCCTGAAGGCCGCCGTGGGGGACTACCAGGACGCCGCCCTGGAGGAGGCCGGCCTGGTCATTGCCCAGGAGGGCAAGCGCTACGACCGCTTCCGGGACCGGATCATGTTCCCCATCCGCAACGAGCGGGGCCAGGTCATCGGCTTCGGGGGCCGGGTCATGGGCAAGGGGGAGCCGAAGTATCTGAACTCGCCGGAGACCCCCGTATTCCACAAGGGCCGGGAACTCTACGGCCTGCACGAGCACCGCCGCGCCATCCAGCAGGCGGACCGGGTCATCGTGGTGGAGGGCTACATGGACGTGGTGATGCTGGACCAGCACGGCGTGGACAACGCCGTGGCCACCCTGGGCACCGCCGTCACCGCCGACCAGGCAGGTCGCCTGCTGCGCCTGGCCGATGAGGTGGTGTTCGCCTTCGACGGCGACAACGCCGGCCGCAAGGCCGCCTGGCGGGCCCTGGAAAACAGCCTGCCCCAGGCCCAGGACGGCAAGCGCCTGGGCTTCCTCTTCCTGCCCGAGGGGGAGGACCCGGACAGCTTCGTGCGCGCCCAGGGGGCGGAGTCCTTCCGCAAGCTGTGCGACACGGCCATGCCCCTGTCCGACTTCCTGTTCGCGGAACTCACCGCCCAGACCGACCTGGCCTCGGAGGAGGGCAAGGTGCGCCTGGCCAAGCTGGCGGAGCCCTACCTGGCCAAACTGGC
>CAZREY010000268.1:0-3893 GCA_964599015.1 uncultured Thiobacillus sp. | reverse complement strand
CACCAGCATGAAGCCGGTGGTCAGGGTCAGGCTGAGGTGGGACAACTGCCAGCCCCAGTTCACGAGCCCCCACCCCAGCAGGGCGAAAAGCACGCCGAACCCCAGGGAGGTGAACCAGGTACGGGAAAAGTCATGCCAGCCCTGGCGCAGCCATGCGAAAGGGCGGGTCGCCGCCACATGCTGCACCGCCGGCAGGTGGATGGAATGGACTTCCGGTTTGATGCCAACCATGCTCATTTCTCTCTCCTTCTCCATTGATGGTCAGTCGGGATACGGCAGGTCAGACCCCAAGCCCAGCCGAAAGATTCCCGAGCGTTTTTATTGGGTATAGTCCGCCCAAGCCTTCTCGAAAAGTGCCATGCGCCATCTGCATCTCATCCTTCAGGCCCGCCACGAGCTCCACGCCGATGCCTTGGGCGCCCTGCCCGGTCTGAACAAACTACGCGGGAAAGGGCGGCCACTGCCGGCGCCAGCGGGCCTCGGCGAAGCCTGTTGCCTCAGCCTGGGCATCGCCCGGCAACAGGACTGGCCCATCGCCCCATTCACGGCCCGGGCAGCGGGCCTGGACGTGGGGGATGCCTATTGGCTGCGGCTGGATCCGGTGTATCTGGACGTGGGCATGCAAGGCCTGTTCCTGCGTGGAGGGCTGTTCCTGGACGATAAGGAAGCGGCCGGCATCCATGACATTGCCTTCCCCCTCCTGGGGCGGGCGGGTCTTCAGGCCTTCCCTGGCCCGGGTGGCGTCATCCATGTCCGCTGTGGCGGGCTGCCCCGCTTGGCCACCACCCCCCTGGACCAGGTGGACGGCCGCCAGCCCACCCGCTTCCTGCCCACGGGCGCGGATGCCCCCGCCTGGGCCCGCCTGCTGCACGAGCTACAGATGGCCCTGCACGAACACCCGGTCAACCAGGCCCGCATGGCCGCCGGAAAGCCCCCCGTCAACAGCTTCTGGCCCTGGGGGGGCGGCCGCTTCGCGGCGCCAAACCGGCTTGTGGATGCCGTCTGGGGGGATGCGCCGCTGCCGGGCCAGTTGGCAGCCGCCCTGGATATCCCCGTCCATCCATGTCCCGCCGGACTGGACCGGGTGCTGGCTGAAAAGATGGCCGGCGGCCTGGTGCTGCTGGGTATAGGCACGGCGGGGGAAGGCGCCGGGGATCCCCCTGAAGTCTGGGAGCAAGCCTGGCTCCGCCCCCTTGTCTCGGCCTTGCGCTGGGGACGACTGGCCTCGGCCCGGATCAGCCTCCTCGGCCCCGAAGGTGAAGCGTGGGCGCTGACGCCCCTGGACCTCTGGCGCATCCGGACCTAGCGAGGCACCGCCACCTGCCACATGCGCGCGGAGATGATGGCCTGGCGGCGCAGCAGGCCCCGGGCGGAACGATGGGTCTCGTAGTATCGGGGATTGGGAATCATGGCGGCCAGGTGGGCCGCCTGGCCGGGGCCCAGCCCCGCGGCCGACGTCTTGAAGTAGCGCTTCGCGGCCGCCTCGGCGCCGTAGATCCCGTTGCCCCACTCGATGACGTTCAGATACACCTCCAGGATGCGGCGCTTGCTCCACAACTGCTCGATCATCACCGTGATGACCGCCTCCTGGGCCTTGCGCAGCGGGTTCTTGGAGGGCGAGAGGAACAGGTTCTTTGCCAACTGCTGGCTGATGGTGGAGCCCCCGGCGGCGAAGCGCCCCTTTTTGATGTTCTTCTCCACAGCCTTTTCCAGGGCCTCCCAATCGAAACCTTCATGCTCCAGGAACTTGCTGTCCTCGGCGGCCACCACGGCACGCTTCAGATGGATGGAAATGCGCTTGTAGCCCACCCATTTATGCCGCAACTCCGCGTCGGGTTTCTTTTCCTGCAGGCGCTCCAGGCCCGCCTCCATGAACGCGGTGTTGGACGGATTGAACCAGGTCCACCACAGCACGCCGGCGAGATAGCCGATCTGTACATAGAGCACCAGCACCACACCGGCCAGCCCCCAGCGCCACAGGCTCCGCCGGGGCGCACGGCCTTTTCTCCGCGCCATCAGCCGCCCCGCAATGCCCGGATCACGGGCGTGGTTTCGGGACGCACGCCCCGCCACAGCAGGAAGGCCTCGGCCGCCTGTTCCACCAACATGCCCAGGCCGTCAGCCACCCGGGCGCCCCGGGCGCGGGCAAAGGCCATGAAGGGGGTCTCCCGGCCATACATCATGTCGTAGGCCCAGGCATCGGGAGCGAACACGTCCTCCGGCAGGGGCGGCAGGTCCCCGGCCAGGCTGGCGGCGGTGGCATTGATCACGCCATCGAAACGCCTCCCTTTCAGGCTTTCGTAGCCCCCCCCTGCCAGGCAGGCAGCGTCGGGAAAGCGCCGGACCAGTTCCTCCGCCTTGGCCGCCGTGCGGTTGACGACGAACAGTTCCGCCGGCCCTTCCACCAACAGGGGCAACACCACACCCCGGGCCGCCCCTCCCGCCCCCATGAGCAGAATGCGCTTGCCTTGCAGCACCCAGCCCAGGTTGCGGGTCAGATCGCGCACCAGCCCCACCCCATCCGTGTTGTCGCCCAGTATTCCGCCCTCCCCGAAGGCCAGGGTATTCACCGCGCCCGCCGCCTGCGCGCGGGCCGTAAGGCGATGCGCCAAGGCGTAGGCCTGTTCCTTGAAGGGCACCGTGACATTGGCGCCCGCCCCGCCCTCGGCCTGAAAGGCTTGCACCGAGGCCCGAAACCCGTCCACAGGCGCCAGAATGGCGGCATAGTCCATGTCCTCACCTGTCTGGCGTGCAAAGGCGGCATGGATGGCCGGTGACTTGGAATGGGCGATGGGGTTGCCGAAAACGGCGTAGTGATCGGTCATGACACGAACGGGTTGCTTGGGCGGCGAAATTGTAGAGGCCGCCACTCTTTGTTACGAGGCACACAAGCGCACCATTTCGGTGCCTGGCGCACCCATACAGTGCATCCAATTGCACCCACTTTGCCCAAGGCCCTTGTGGCACAATGGCTTGCTCCCATTTCGAGCATGGCACGGAAGCTGCTAAAGCCTCGCCATGGATAGATACGCACCCCGTAGTCGTTCCAAGTTTTCACGTTCATTGTGTCCAATTAAGGAGTTTGTGAAATGTCGGTCGCCGATGTCATGAAGATGGTCCAGGAAAACGATGTCAAATTCGTCGATTTCCGCTTTACCGATACCCGCGGCAAGGAGCAGCACGTCACCGTTCCCGTCTCCCATTTCGACGAGGACAAGTTCAGCGAGGGCCACGCCTTCGACGGTTCCTCCATCGCCGGCTGGAAGGGCATCCAGGCCTCCGACATGCTGCTGATGCCGGACCCCGCCACCGCCAACATCGACCCCTTCTTCGATGAGCCCACCCTGATCCTGACCTGCGACGTCATCGAGCCGGATACCGGCAAGGGCTACGACCGGGATCCCCGCTCCATCGCCAAGCGTGCCGAGGCCTACCTGAAGTCCACCGGCATCGGCGACACCGCCTACTTCGGCCCCGAGCCCGAATTCTTCATCTTCGATTCCGTCACCTGGGGTGACGACATGTCCGGCTGCCACGTGAAGATCAAGTCCGAGGAAGCCGCCTGGTCCTCCGGCGAGCAGACCGAAGTGGGCAACATCGGCCACCGTCCCAAGGTCAAGGGCGGCTACTTCCCCGTGCCTCCCATCGACTCCTTCCAGGACATCCGCTCCGCCATGTGCCTGGCCCTGGAGGAAATGGGCGTGCCCGTGGAAGTGCACCACCACGAAGTGGCCACCGCCGGCCAGTGCGAGATCGGCACCAAGTTCTCCACCCTGGTGCAGCGCGCCGACTGGACCCAGATCCAGAAGTACGTGATCCACAACGTGGCCCACCAGTACGGCAAGACCGCCACCTTCATGCCCAAGCCCATCGTTGGCGACAACGGTTCAGGC
>CAZREY010000267.1:0-3900 GCA_964599015.1 uncultured Thiobacillus sp. | reverse complement strand
GTCAGGCCCTGCTGGCCAAGCGCATGGGCAAGAAGCGGGTCATCGCCGAGACCGGCGCGGGCATGCATGGCGTGGCCACCGCCACCGTGGCGGCCCGCTTCGGCATGGAGTGCGTGGTGTACATGGGGGCCGAGGACGTGCAGCGTCAGGCCCCCAACGTGTTCCGCATGAAACTCCTGGGCGCCACCGTGGTGCCGGTGGAGAGCGGCTCCCGCACCCTGAAGGACGCCTGCAACGAGGCCATCCGCGACTGGGTGACCAACGTGGAGACCACCTTCTACATCTTCGGCACCGCCGCCGGCCCCCATCCCTATCCCATGCTGGTGCGGGACTTCCAGTGCGTCATCGGCAACGAGGCCAAGGTGCAGATGCAGGAGATGATCGGCCGCCAGCCGGACGCGGTCATCGCCTGCGTTGGGGGAGGCTCCAACGCCATCGGCATCTTCCATCCCTACATCGAGGTGGAAGGGGTGCGCCTCATCGGCGTGGAGGCCGGGGGTCATGGCGTCGCCACGGGCCGGCATGCCGCGCCCCTCACCGGTAACGCCAAGGTGGGCGTGCTGCACGGCAACAAGGTCTACCTGATGCAGGATGACAATGGCCAGATCGTGGAGACCCATTCCATCTCCGCCGGCTTGGACTACCCGGGCGTGGGGCCGGAACACTGCCTGCTGAAGGATCTGGGCCGGGCCGAGTATGTGGCCATCGACGACGAGGAGGCCATCGCCGCCTTCGACGCCCTGTGCCGCTACGAGGGCATCATCCCCGCCCTGGAATCCAGCCACGCCCTGGCCCACGCCATGAAGATCGCCCCTAACCTGGGCAAGGACCAGGTCATCCTGGTGAACCTTTCAGGCCGGGGGGACAAGGACATGAATACCGTGGCCCGCATCAAGGGGATCACGTTATGAGCCGCATCCAGAAGGTGTTCGAGCAGCTCAAGGCCCAACAACGCAAGGCCCTGATCCCCTTCATCACCGCCGGCGACCCGGACCCCGGCCTCACCGTGCCCCTGCTGCACGCCCTGGTGGAAGCGGGGGCGGACGTGCTGGAACTGGGCGTGCCCTTCTCGGACCCCATGGCCGACGGCCCCGTCATCCAGCGGGCCTCGGAGCGGGCCCTCAGGAACGGTGTGACTCTGCGGAACGTGCTGGCCATGGTGGCCGAATTCCGCCAGCGGGACACCCAGACGCCCCTGGTGCTCATGGGCTATGGCAACCCCATCGAGGCCATGGGCTGGGAAGCATTTTCGCGGCGTTGTGCGGAGGTGGGCGTGGACGGCGTGCTCACCGTGGATTTCCCGCCGGAGGAGAGCCACGAGGCCTTCGCCCATCTGGAGGCCCATGGGCTGGATCCCATCTTCCTCCTGGCCCCCACCACCCTGGAGGAACGCATCGCCGAAGTGGCCAAGCTGGCCCGGGGCTACATCTACTATGTCTCCCTCAAAGGCGTGACCGGCGCGGGGAACCTGGACCTGTCCGCCGTGGAGGCCAAGCTGCCGGCCCTGCGCAGGCATATCTCCCTGCCCATCGGCGTAGGCTTCGGCATCCGGGACGGGGAGACGGCCCGCAAGGTGGCCGAGGTGGCCGATGCCGTGGTGATCGGTTCCCGCATCGTGCAGGAGATCGAGAATTCCACCCCCGAGGCCCTGCTGGACAACGTGAAGCATTTCGTGGCCGGCGTGCGCGCCGCCCTGGACAAGTAAGGAAGCCAAGATGAGCTGGTTCCAGAAGATCATCCCGCCCAAGATCCAAAGGCGTACCACGGCCAAGAAGGCGGTGCCCGAGGGCCTGTGGAGCAAGTGTCCCTCCTGCGACGCGGTGCTTTACGCCGCCGACCTGGACAACAACCAGCACGTCTGCCCCCAGTGCGGCCATCATCACCGCATCGGTGCCCGCCAGCGCCTGGATATGCTGTTGGACGAGGAGGGCCGCAAGGAGGTGGGCGGCAACGTGAAGCCCACGGACACCCTCAAGTTCAAGGACAGCAAGAAATACGCGGATCGCCTGACCGAGGCGGCCAAGAGCACCCAGGAGGAAGACGCGCTGCTGGTCATGGAAGGCCGCATGCTGGGCCTGCCCGTGGTGGCGGCCGCCTTCGAGTTCCGTTTCATGGGGGGCTCCATGGGCTCCGTGGTGGGGGAGCGTTTCGTGCGCGGCGTTGAGGCCGCCATCAAAGGCAAGAAGCCCTTCATCTGCGTGTCCGCCAGTGGTGGCGCCCGCATGCAGGAGGGGCTTTTCTCCCTCATGCAGATGGCCAAGACCAGCGCCGCCCTGACCCAGTTGGCGGCCAACCGCCTGCCCTTCATCTCCGTGCTCACCGATCCCACCATGGGTGGCGTGTCGGCCAGCTTCGCCATGCTGGGGGACGTGATCGTGGCGGAACCCAAGGCCCTCATCGGCTTCGCCGGTCCCCGGGTGATCGAGCAGACTGTGCGGGAGAAACTGCCGGAAGGCTTCCAGCGCGCCGAGTTCCTGCAGGAACACGGCGCCGTGGACATGATCGTGGACCGCCGCGAGATGAAGAAGACCCTGGCCCGCATGTGCGCCCAGTACATGCACAAACCATCCCCCCTTTAAGCGCCGGGCTTTTTCACCCTTGAGCCATCCATCCGACCTGTCCGGCTGGCTGGCCCTGCTGGAGACCCGCAACCGGGATGCCATCGTCCTGGGGCTGGAGCGGGTGCAGGCGGTGGCGGATCGTCTGGGAATGCGCCCGGATTTTCCCGTCATCACCGTGGGCGGCACAAACGGCAAGGGTTCCGTGTGCGCTTACCTGGAGGCCATGCTGGGGACGGCGGGCGTGAACGTGGGCTGCTATACATCCCCCCATCTGCTGCGCTACAACGAGCGGGTCCGCATCGCCGGACGGGAGGCCAGCGACGTGGAGTTGTGCGAAGCCTTTGCCGCGGTGGAATCTGCCCGGGGCGACATCCCCCTGACCTATTTCGAGCAAGGCACCCTGGCGGCCCTCTGGCTGTTCCGGAAAGCGCCGGTGGAGGCAGCCATTCTGGAAGTGGGCCTGGGCGGCCGCCTGGATGCGGTTAACATCTGGGATCCGGACTGTGCCGTGGTGACCAGCGTGGACCTGGATCACCAAAGCTATCTGGGTGATACGCGGGAGGCCATCGGCTTCGAGAAGGCGGGAATTTTCCGCTCCGCCCGTCCGGCCATCTGCGGCGACCCCATCCCCCCCGCCAGCCTGCTGCAACACGCCGCAAGGATCGGCGCCCCCCTCCTGCGCCTGGGCCATGAAATCCGCATTGAAGACTCGGGCGAGACCTGGACCCTGCGAGTGGAAGACAGCGTTTATCCGGCCCTGCCCCGGCCGGCAATGGCCGGGCCCCATCAACTGGCCAACGCCGCCTGCGCCGTCGCGGCCCTGCAAACCCTGCGCGAAAGGCTGCCCGTCACGCGCCAGGCCCTGCGGCAGGGGTTGCTGCTGGCGCGGCAGCCGGGGCGATTCCAGGTGGTGGGCCGGCAACCCCTGCGCATACTGGACGTGGCCCACAACCCCCATGCCGCCCGGGCCCTGGCCGCGAACCTGGCGGCGATGCAGGCGCGGGCAGGGCAGGGGGGGAGGATCATCGCGGTGTTGGCCATGCTGGCGGACAAGGATGCGAAAGGGGTGATCGAACCCCTGCTGCCGATGGTGCAACGCTGGCACGTGGCGGGCCTGGCCGGACCCCGGGGGCTTGCGGGCGAGTCCCTGGCCGGGCATCTGGCCCGGGCCGGCGCCGACCATCAGGCGCACAGACATGTCGGAGACGCGTGGCGTGCCGCATGCAGCGAGGCCGCCGCCACTGATACAATCTGCGCCTTCGGCTCCTTCTACACCGTGGCCGAATTGATGACGGAAACTGAAGCGGTACTCCCTACCCATGGCTGACACACTCCGGAC
>CAZREY010000266.1:311-3907 GCA_964599015.1 uncultured Thiobacillus sp. | reverse complement strand
GGGGATAAAGGGCTTATCGACGGGCCGGGAAAAAACTTGAGACAAACGTGTCCGGTTTCCGTTCCGGGGTGTTGGGGGCGGGGTGAGGGCAACGAAAAACGGACACCGTCGGGGTGTCCGTTTTCGCTTCTGGAGGGGGGGGTTGCCCTTCCCCGGCCCCCCGGGGGGAGGGGTGTCAGTGCTGGGACTGGCTTTCCAGTTCCACGTCGATCCCCACCACGGTGTCCAGGACCTGGCCCACCAGCCGGGTGTCTTCGTCGGACCATTCGGCCTCCGGGTCTTCCGAGCGGGTGGACAGGGGGGCGATGTCGAAATCCACAAACTGGTCGCCGATCTTCAGCACCAGCATGCCGGAGGGGTGCTCCACCAGTTCCCAGTCGTCGGGGACTTCCAGTTCGGCGCGGATATTCACGGTCAGGGTCTTCATGGCGGCACTCCTTTGGCTGAGGTGGGATTCAGGCTTTCTTGACGAATTCGGATTTGAGCCCCATGGCGCCGATGCCGTCTATCTTGCAGTCGATGTCGTGGTCGCCCTCCACCAGGCGGATGTTCTTCACCTTGGTGCCCACCTTGACCACCAGGGACGAGCCCTTGACCTTGAGGTCCTTGATGACGGTGACGGTGTCGCCGTCCTGGAGCAGGTTGCCGTTGGCGTCGCGCACCACGCGGGCCTCATCGGTGGGGGCATCCACGGACTGTCGGGGCCATTCGTGGCCGCATTCCGGGCAGACGAACAGGGCGCCGTCCTCGTAGGTGAGTTCGGACCCGCATCGGGGGCAGGGGGGCAGGGCGCTCATGGGCTGGGTTCCTTGTGGTGGGCGGCATCCCAAAAGCAAAAAAGCCACCGGTGAAGGTGGCCTGGTTGCTTGCTGTGTCTGGCTCCCCGACCTGGGCTCGAACCAGGGACCTGCGGATTAACAGTCCGTCGCTCTACCGACTGAGCTATCGGGGAATTGAGAGGCCGCAATCTTAATGACGGCGCGGCTTACGGTCAACCTTAAAAGTGCTTTGGCGGACGGTTGGTTCGCCGATTTTGTTCTTATGCCAGGGCGCTGGCGATGCGCTCCGCCACCTGCTTGGGATTGTGGCTTCGGTCGCTGCGCTTAACATCCGCCGCGCGGATGTGAGCCTGCGCCGCAACCTCAAGCAAGGGCCATGGCAATACGTTCAACAGCTTGTTTGAGGTTTTCCATCGACGTGGCGAAGGAGATGCGGATGCAGCCTTCGGCGCCGAAGGCGGAGCCGGGCACCAGGGCCACGCCGTATTCCAGCAGGCGGTTGGCCAGGGCCAGGTCGGTGGCGTCGGCCAGCTTGCCTTCGGCGTGGAGCTTGCCGATGGCGGCGCTGACGTTGGGGAAGGCGTAGAAGGCGCCGCCGGTGTCCACGCAGTGCACGCCGGGAATGGCGTTGAGGGCGTCCACCACGTAGCGGTGGCGCTCCCGGAAGGCGTTGAGCATGGGGGTGATGCAGCCCTGGTCGCCGTTCAGGGCCGTTTCCGCCGCCACCTGGGAGATGGAGGTGGGATTGGAGGTGCTCTGGGACTGGATGTTGTCCATGGCGGCGATGATTTCCACGGGGCCTGCGGCGTAGCCGATGCGCCAGCCGGTCATGGCGTAGGCCTTGGAGACGCCGTTGAGCACCAGGGTGCGGTCGTAGAGGTCCGGGCAGGCGTTGAGGATGTTGGCGTAGTCACCGTCCTGCATGAGGATGTGCTCGTACATGTCGTCGCTGGCGATGACCACCTGGGGATGGCGGCGCAGCACCTCGCCCAGAGCGGCCAGTTCGTCCCTGCCGTAGACGGCGCCGGTGGGGTTGGAGGGGCTGTTGATGACCAGCAGGCGGGTGCGGGGGGTGATGGCCTTTTCCAGCTGGGCGGGGGTGATCTTGAAGCCCTGGTCGATGCCGGCGTTCACGATGACGGGCTTGCCTTCCGCCAGCAGCACCATGTCCGGGTAGGAGACCCAGTAGGGGGCGGGGATGATGACCTCGTCGCCGGGGTTCAGCAGGGCCTGGGCCAGGTTGTAGAAGCTCTGCTTGCCGCCGCAGGACACCAGGACCTGGTTGGGGACGTAGGTGAGGCCGTTGTCCCGCTTGAACTTGTCGCACACGGCCTTCTTCAGGCTGGGGGTGCCGCCCACGGCGGTGTACTTGGTGAAGCCGTTGTTGATGGCGGCGATGCCCGCGTCCTTGATGTGCTGGGGGGTGTCGAAGTCGGGCTCGCCCACGCCCAGGTTGATGATGTCCTTGCCTTCCGCCCTCATTTTGGCGGCTTTGGCCGCGACGGCCAGGGTGGGGGAGGGCTTGATGCTGCGGACGCGGTGGGACAGTTCCAAGATGGGACCTTCGTGGGTGGAGTGTGAGTAGGGAACGGTTGTTTGCCGGGGTATGATCGGTAACTTTTGCGCGCGATTTTAACGTGGCCGTCACATTCCCAAATAGTCCTTTCCACCTGCATCAACCCTTTGAACCGGCTGGGGATCAGCCTGTGGCGATCCGGCAACTGGTGGAGGGGGTGGAGGCGGGCATGCGTTTCCAGACCCTGCTGGGGGTGACGGGCTCGGGCAAGACCTACACCATGGCCAACGTCATCGCCCGACTGGGGCGGCCGGCCTTCGTCATGGCACCCAACAAGACCCTGGCGGCCCAGCTCTATGCCGAGTTCCGGGAGTTCTTCCCGGACAACGCGGTGGAGTATTTCGTCTCCTACTACGACTACTACCAGCCCGAGGCCTACGTGCCCGCCCGGGACCTGTTCATCGAGAAGGATTCCAGCATCAACGAGCACATCGAGCAGATGCGCCTGTCGGCCACCAAGGCCCTGCTGGAGCGGAAGGACTGCGTCATCGTCGCCACCGTGTCGGCCATCTACGGCATCGGCGACCCGGCGGACTACCACGACATGATCCTGCACCTGCGGGTGGGGGACAGGGTGGACCAGCGCTACGTGCTGCGCCGCCTGACGGAGATGCAGTACACCCGCAACGAGATGGAGTTCAAGCGGGGGGTGTTCCGGGTGAAGGGAGACACCATCGACATCTTCCCGGCGGAACACGCGGAGACGGCGGTGCGGGTCTCCCTGTTCGACGACGAGGTGGAATCCCTGGCCCTGTTCGACCCCCTCACCGGCCAGGTGATGCACAAGGCCGCCCGCTTCACGGTGTTCCCCTCCAGCCACTACGTCACCCCCCGGGAAAACACCCTGCGGGCGGTGGAGGCCATCAAGGTGGAGCTGGCGGAACGGCTCCAGTTCTTCCAGGAAAACAACAAGCTGGTGGAAGCCCAGCGCATCGAGCAGCGCACCCGCTTCGACCTGGAGATGATGGCCGAGCTGGGCTTCTGCAAGGGCATCGAGAACTACTCCCGGCACCTGACGGGGCGCCGGGCCGGGGATCCACCCCCCACCCTCATCGACTACCTGCCCGAGGACGCGGTGATGTTCCTGGACGAGTCCCATGTCACCGTGCCCCAGATCGGCGGCATGTACAAGGGGGACCGGGCGCGCAAGGAAAACCTGGTGAACTACGGCTTCCGTCTGCCCTCGGCCCTGGACAACCGGCCCCTGCGCTTCGACGAATTCGAGCGCATCATGCGCCAGT
>CAZREY010000266.1:0-301 GCA_964599015.1 uncultured Thiobacillus sp. | reverse complement strand
ACGAGGCCAGGCACCAGCAGCAGGTGGTGGAGCAGGTGGTGCGGCCCACGGGCCTCATCGACCCGGAGGTGATCATCCGCCCCGTGGCCACCCAGGTGGACGACCTCATGAGCGAGATCAGCCTGCGCGTGAAGGCGGGGGAACGGGTGATGGTGACTACCCTCACCAAGCGCATGGCGGAGCAGCTCACCGAGTACTACGCCGACCACGGCGTGAAGGTGCGCTACCTGCACTCCGACATCGACACGGTGGAGCGGGTGGAGATCATCCGGGACCTGCGCCTGGGGGTGTTCGACGTGCT
>CAZREY010000265.1:0-3979 GCA_964599015.1 uncultured Thiobacillus sp. | reverse complement strand
CTTTCTTCTGCCGGTGCTTCTCCAGCACCCGTTGCAGGTCCATCTCCGCCAGCAGGGCGTTGGGGTGGATGCCGGCGATGGCGCGGAGGGCATGGACGCTCAGGGCCGGGTCCAGGAACACCAGGCGGCGAAGCTGCCCATCCAGGATTTGACTGCCGCCCAGGCCGATCAACAGATGGGCAAGCACGCCGGGATGGCTGACACAACTGAGCTCAACAGCCGGCGAAGCGCCTCTTTGGAGCTTGGTTGGTGATCGAGCCATGGGGAGATGGGGGTATTCAGAAAGAGATAAGTGTTATTCCTTAAGCAAGGTTTGTGCCTTTTTGGTGCATCGGCAAAAGGCAATGGGATCAGGGGCTTAGTCCGGCATCCGTGCCGGCGGGGCGGAGTGTGTAAAGAATTGCGACAGATTCGACGAGAGCCTGGACAGCCTATTGTCGCGTTGATTCCCGCAACATGCGGAACAGGGCACGGCTGGATTTCGGGGGCCTGTTCTCGGCCGCTTCCCGGCGGGCATTGCGGATCAGCTGGCGCAGTTGCTGGGCGTCCGTGTCCGGGTGCCGGGCCAGCCATTCGGTGGCGGCCTGATCATCCTTCAGCAGCCGGTCCCGCCATTGCTCCAGGGCGTGGAAGGCGGCCTTGGCGGCGTTGGATTCGCCCCGGATTTCCGCCAGCTGTTCGGCGATGGCCTCCGCGTCCACATCCCGCATGAGCTTGCCGATCAACTGCATCTGGCGGCGGATGGCGCCGTGGCTGGTGATGCGCTTTGCCTCCAGCACTTCGGCCCGCAGGGCGTCGGGCAGGTCCATTTTCTCCAGGCGGTCCTTCGACAGATCGACCAGGGCCTTGCCCATGTCCTGGAGGGCGTTGGCCTCGCGCTTGCGCTGGCTCTTGCTGGGGCCGGTGTATTCCTGGGAGTCCTCGTCTTCCATGGCGGAGTGGTGCTGTGTGAAGGGTTGGTATGATAGCGGCCTTCTCATCGACCCCCCGGATTTCGCCGTGTCCGCCACCCCCTTCAGTTTCTCTTTCCAAGCCCTGGCCGAACTGGCGGGCCAGGTGCTGGATCTGGCCCGCCAGGCCGGGGCCAGCGCCGCCGAGGCGGAGGTGTCGGAAGGCAGCGGCCTCTCCGTCTCCGTGCGCCAGGGCCAGGTGGAAACCATCGAGCACAACCGGGACAAGGGCATCGGCGTGACCGTTTACCTGGGCCAGCGACGGGGCCACGCCTCCACTTCGGATTTCTCCGCCGATGCCCTGGGGCGCACCGTGGACAAGGCCCTGAACATCGCCCGTTACACCGCCGAAGACGACTGCGCCGGGCTGGCGGACGCGGAATTGCTGGCGGTGGAAAAGCCGGACCTGGACCTGTTCCATCCCTGGGCCGTCGGCGTGGAGGAGGCCACGGAACTGGCCCGCGCCTGCGAGGCGGCGGCCATGGCCGTGGACCCCCGCATCAACAACTCCGAGGGCGGTTCCTTCTCCAGCCAGAATTCCCAGTTCGTCTACGCCAACAGCCTGGGCTTCACGGGGGGCTACCCCACCAGCCGGCAGACCCTGTCCTGCGCCGTGATCGCCGAAGAGCAGGGCGCCATGCAGCGGGACTACTGGTACACCACGGCCCGGGCCGCGGCGGACCTGGACCCGGTGGAGGCCGTGGGACGCCGGGCGGGGGAGCGCACGGTGCGCCGCCTGAATGGCCGGCAACTGTCCACCCGCCAGTGCCCGGTGCTGTTCGAGGCCCCCATCGCCACCGGCCTCATCGCCAGCTATGTGTCGGCGGTGTCCGGCGGGCACCTGTACCGCAAGTCCTCCTTCCTGCTGGACAGCCTGGGAAGCCGGGTCTTTCCCGCCTTCATGCAGATACGGGAACGGCCCTTCCTGCCCCGGGGCCTGGCCTCGTCCCCCTTCGACTCGGAAGGGGTGGCCACCCGGGACCGGGACGTGGTGCGGGACGGGGTGGTGGAGGGCTATTTCCTCTCCAGCTACAGCGCCCGCAAGCTGGGCATGCAAAGCACGGGCAACGCCGGCGGCAACCACAACCTCATCGTGCCATCCACCGGGGAGGACTTCGCGGGCCTGCTGCGCAGGATGGATACGGGCCTGCTGGTGACGGAACTCCTGGGCCACGGCCTGAACATGGTGACCGGCGACTATTCCCGGGGCGCGGCGGGCTTCTGGGTGGAGAACGGCGTGATCGCCTACCCGGTGGAGGAGATCACCATCGCCGGCAACCTGAAGGACATGTTCCAGGGCATCGTCGCCATAGGCAGCGACGTGGAGACCCGGGGTTCCCGCCAGGTGGGCTCCATCCTCATCGACCGCATGACCGTGGCCGGGAATTGAAGTCGAAGTTGCGGACAGCGGCGCATCGCCATCTGGGGTGGTGGTGGGGCCTGATCCTGGCGGGCCTGCTGGCGGCCTGCGATGCCGGCATTCCGCGCCTCGCCCCCCTGGCGGAGGGGGATGTGATCCTGGCTTTCGGCGACAGCCTGACCCGTGGCACCGGCGCGGCGGACGGCCAGGGATATCCTGACCACCTGCGAGCCCTGACCGGACGCACGGTGATCAATGCCGGCGTACCCGGGGAGACCACGGCCGACGGCCTGGCACGGCTGCCCGAGGTCCTGGCGGCCCATCGGCCGAGGCTCCTGCTGCTGTGCCTGGGAGGGAACGACATGCTGCGGCGCCTGGATCCCGCCCGCACGGCGGAAAACCTGCGCGCCATGGTGCGCCTCGCCAAGGCCGAGGGCGTCGATGTGGTCCTGGTCGGCGTGCCGGAGCCCCGGCTCTTTTCCGGCGCCCCCGCGTTCTACGCCGACATCGCCGGTGAATTCGGCCTGCCCTACGAGGGGGAGGCCTTCAATGAGGTGCTCAAGGACCGCGGCCTCAAGTCGGACCCCATCCACGCCAACGGCGAGGGCTACCGCCGGGTGGCGGAACGGCTGGCGGGGCTGCTGCGCGAGGCGGGGGCCCTCTAGGCCATGCATCCGCTGCTGAAATTGTCCCGCGGCATCGACGCCCTCAATGAGCGGGTGGGACGCCTGGTGATCTGGCTGGTGCTGGCGGCCACCCTCATCTCCGCCGGCAACGCGGTGATGCGCTATGGCTTCAATGCCAGTTCCAACGCCTGGCTGGAGATCCAGTGGTACCTCTTCGGCCTGATCTTCCTGCTGGGAGCGGGCTACACCCTGAAGCACAACGGCCACGTGCGCATCGACGTGCTGTATGGGCGCTTCGGGCCCCGGGGCAAGGCCTGGGTGGATCTGCTGGGGGGGCTGCTGTTCCTGCTGCCCATGAGCGGCATCATCACCTGGCTGGGCTGGGACTTCTTCCTGGCATCCTATGCCGTGAACGAGGGTTCGCCCGACGCCGGCGGCCTGGCGCGCTGGCCCATCAAGCTGGCGGTGCCCCTGGGCTTCGTCCTGCTGTGGCTGCAGGGCGTGTCCGAGGTGATCAAGCGGGCCGGGGTGCTGTGGGGCGGGGTGGCCGCCGAGGAAGAGCGGGCGGAGGAGGTGGTATGAGCTTCGAGCTCATGGCCCCCCTGATGTTCTTCGGCCTGGTGGTATTCCTGCTGCTGGGCTACCCGGTGGCTTTCTCCCTGGCGGCCAACGGCCTGCTGTTCGCCTTCATCGGCAGCCAGATGGGATTCATGGGCTTCGAGCAGTTGCAGGCCCTGCCGGACCGGGTGTTCGGCATCATGTCCAACGCCACCCTGCTGGCCATCCCCTTCTTCACCTTCATGGGGCTGGTCCTGGAACGCAGCGGCATGGCGGAGGAACTGCTGGACAGCCTGGGCCAGCTGTTCGGGCCCATGCGCGGCGGCCTGGCCTATGCCGTGGTGTTCGTGGGCGCCCTGCTGGCCGCCACCACCGGCGTGGTGGCGGCCTCGGTGATCGCCATGGGCCTCATCTCCCTGCCCATCATGCTGCGCTACGGCTACGACAAGCGGCTGTCCGCGGGCGTCGTGGCGAGCGTCGGGACC
>CAZREY010000264.1:0-4001 GCA_964599015.1 uncultured Thiobacillus sp. | reverse complement strand
GAACTTCTTCGAAACCCGGGTCACCGAGTACCAGACCGGCGGCGCCCTGGCCTGGGACTGACCACCTCCTCCCCTCCCCCGCGAGCGGGGGAGGGGCCGGGGGAGAGGGACAAACAAATCGGAAGCACAGAGGACTACACCAACAACAGGAGACACCCCATGAGCACGCCCCAAGTCACCATGACCAAAGCCCGCATCGCCAGCTTCCTCGCCAAGCTCAAGGCCAGCAAGGAGGCAGCCCGGCACTGCAAGGACATGGAACAGCCGGTGGTCACCACGATCCGGTACCAGCGAATGGCCCATCAGGAACAGCGGGCCTGACAGCGAAAGACCAAGAAGGGTTTGGAAAAGGGGATACCTAGCCATGCCCGTCGTTTTTCGCTACAAAGGATTCCGGTTCTTCTTCTACTCCAACGAAGGCAACCCGCCCGAGCCCCTGCACATCCACATCCGGCTCGGCAGTGCCTCCGCCAAGTTCTGGCTCAAGCCGGACATCAGGCTGGCAGACAGCTACGGCTTCGATGCCCCCACCCTGAACGAATTGGCTAAAGTGGTGGAAGAAAACGGCGATCTCATCGAGAGGGCATGGCATGAACACTTTGGCAAAGGCACTTAGATTCGACGCCAACACCATGTGGGTGGAACTCACCGACGGCCGCACCCTGGGCATCCCCCTGGCCTGGTTCCCCCGCCTACTCCATGCCACGCCAGAACAACGCCAACACTATGAGATCAGCGGCGGCGGCATGGGCCTGCACTGGGAGGAACTCGATGAAGACATCAGCGTGGTCGGGCTGTTGGCTGGACGTGGGGATCAAACCAATCCTGTCATGGAAGCCGCCTAAACACTGGTCTGTCCAACACCCGGATACTGGGGTGATGCCATGAACGTCATGGAGATCAACGGTTACAAGGCGGTCATCGCCTATGACCCGGACATCAACCTGTTCCGGGGGGAGTTCATCGAACTCAATGGCGGTGCGGACTTCTATGCCGCCGACGTGGAATCCCTGCGCAAGGAAGGGGAAACCTCCCTGGATGTGTTCCTGACAATGTGCCGGGAGAAAGGCATCGAACCTCGCCGATCGTTCTCAGGGAAATTCAACGTGGGCATCCCGCCGGAACTTCATGCCAAGCTGGCGCTGGAGGCGGCGGCGGAGGGGAAAAGCCTGAATGCGGTGGTGGCGGAGAAGCTGGCGGCATGAAACCGTGGTCTGTCCCCTCTTACCAAAGGCCCACAGGACATGAACGTTTCCGGCTGGCGGCTGCACGCCCTGACGGGCGACTTGGCGGGCCATTGGTCGGTGACGGTAAATGGCAACTGGCGCATGACCTTCCGGTTCGAAGGCCAGGACGCAGAACTGGTTGATTATCAGGACTACCACTAGAGGCAACAGATGAGCCGCATGCACAACCCACCCCACCCCGGCGAAGTCCTGAGGGAATGGATGAGCAAATTGACGGTGACGGAAGCCGCCGAGGCTTTGCAGGTCTCCCGGGTCACGCTATCGAAAATTCTCAACGGCAAGGGCGGCATCACGGCGGACATGGCACTCAGGTTATCCCAGTGGCTGGGGACCAGCCCGGACCTGTGGCTGGGATTGCAGAATCAGTTTGACCTTTGGCAGGCAAGCCAAGTCGAGCGGCCTGCAATCAAGCCATTGGAGAGGATGGCTGCGTAAATTAGAACCTGGCCCCTTTAATTCATGAAAGCCATCCACCGATAAGCACGCGAACTAACTCCTCCATGCACCTCGACCCCATCCGTCTAGACGTCTCCTCCAAGCTCGATCGCAAGCAGCGTTCCGCGCTGGGGCAGTTCATGACGCCTATGCGGGTGGCGAACTTCATGGCGGGTTTGTTTCCACCCCCAGTCAACCACGCTATTCGTTTGCTGGATGCGGGTGCAGGCATCGGTTCGCTGACTGCGGCCTTTCTGGAGCGGTGGGGTCACGGCGACGGGCCCGGCATCGAGGTCACGGCCTTCGAGATCGACCCGGTGTTGCGGGCACGCCTAGCCGACACCCTTGCCCATTACAGGCAAACCCTGTCTGTCGATGGGCATATCCATGGCACCGACTTCATCGAGGAGGCGGTCAACTGGCTTCAGTTCCGGGACGGACCCCGCTTTACCCACGCCATCCTCAACCCGCCTTACAAGAAGATAAGCACCCAGTCCCGCCATCGCCATTTGTTGCGGGCGGTGGGTATCGAGACGGTCAATCTGTATTCCGCCTTTGTCGCCCTGGCGATTGCATTGATGGAACCGGGCGGCCATATCGTGGCCATCATTCCCCGCAGTTTCTGCAACGGGCCTTACTACAAGCCTTTCCGCGAATTCCTGCTGGCGCGTTGCGCGATTCGCCACATGCATCTGTTTGACGCCCGGGACAAGGCTTTCCGGGACGATGCCGTGCTGCAGGAAAACATCATCCTGCTGCTGGAGCGTGGAGGCGACCAGGGCGATGTCACCGTGTCGACGTCCACCGACGACGGCTTCGCGGATTACGCGGCCCACGTTTATCCCTTTTCGCGGATTGTTTATCCCGGCGATGCCGAACGCTTCATCCATGTGCCCACGGACCCGGCGGATGGCGAGGACGATCTGCCCGAATCCTTC
Source organism: uncultured Thiobacillus sp. (assembly GCA_964599015.1). Taxonomy (GTDB): domain Bacteria; phylum Pseudomonadota; class Gammaproteobacteria; order Burkholderiales; family Thiobacillaceae; genus PFJX01. Next base: position 1,381 of record CAZREY010000264.1, on the reverse strand, counting down.
CATCATTCCCTGGCCGATATCGGCATCGAGGTTTCCACCGGGCCGGTAGTGGATTTCCGCCTGAAAGCCCATTTGCGCGAGTTGCCCGGGGCTGACTGCGTGCCACTGCTCTACCCCGGGCATTTCTCCGGCCAAAGCATCGAATGGCCCAAGCCGGGCTGCAAGAAACCAAACGCCCTGGCGCTCAACGGGGAAACCCGCAAATGGCTGTTTCCCGCCGGGTGTTATGCCGTGGTCCGGCGTTTTTCCTCGAAGGAGGAAAAGCGCCGCATCGTGGCCGCACTGGCGGATGCGCACCGCCTGGGCTGCGAGCTGATCGCCTTCGAAAACCACCTGAACGTTTTTCATCAGGCCAAACATGGCCTGCCGGAAGACCTGGCCCGGGGCCTGGCGGCTTTTTTGAACAGCACAGTGGTGGATGCGCATTTCCGCCGTTTCAGCGGCCATACCCAGGTCAACGCGACGGATTTGCGGCGCCTGCGCTACCCATCACGGAAAACACTGGAAGCGCTGGGACGCTGGGCCAAGCAGCACAGCCCTGTTTCCCAGGAACAACTCGACAGGAAAATCCAGGACCTGGCATGAACGAACACAAGCACATCGAGAACGCGCTGGAAATCCTGGGTCTGCTGGGCCTGCCCCGCGCCCAGCAGAACGAGCGTTCCGCCCTGTGCCTGCTGGCGTTGCTGGATCTCACCCCAGGCAAGACCTGGAAGCAGGCGGGAAGCCCGTTGCTGGGCATCACCCCCATCATGGACTGGGCAAAACAGCATTACTCGGCGGGTTACGCGCCCAACACCCGCGAAACCTTCCGCCGCCAGACCATGCATCAGTTCGTAGCGGCGGGCATAGCCGTGCAAAACCCGGACAAGCCGGATCGCCCCACCAACAGCCCCGGCACTGTTTACCAGATCGCGCCCGAAATCGCTGTTCTGCTCAAAACCCGGGGGAGCCGGGCCTGGTCAGGCAATCTGGCCGATTGGCTGTCGGCCCGGCAAACCTTATCCCAACGCTATGCCAAGGCCCGCGACCTGGAACGCATCCCCGTCCAAATCGGCCTGAACAAGAAGATCGAGTTGAGCCCCGGCGCCCACAGTCGGCTCATCAAGGCCATCATCGAAGACTTCGCCCCGCGCTTCGCGCCGGGCAGCACGTTGATTTACGCTGGCGACACCGGCAAAAAATGGGGCCATTTCGACGAGGCCGCGCTCGTGACCCTGGGTGTAGGCGGCATCGACATCCACGGGAAAATGCCTGATGTCGTGCTGCATTACCCCGAGCGGGAATGGTTGCTCCTGGTGGAGTCCGTCACCAGCCATGGCCCGGTGGACGGCAAGCGCCACGAAGAACTCTCCCGGCTGTTCAAGAATTCCAAGGCTGG
>CAZREY010000263.1:0-4016 GCA_964599015.1 uncultured Thiobacillus sp. | reverse complement strand
TGCATCGGCGCCATGGCAGTCCGCGCAACGAAACTGGCCATAAAGGGTCTTGCCCTCGGAGACATCCGCCCAGGCAAATCCAGCCTGCAGGCAACACAACGCCGCGATCATATGAAGCTTGTGGTTCATGGTAATCCTCCTTAAATGTGGTCTTGGAAAATTGCCAGGTCATGAACCTGGAAACGTGCCGCTCAACCCCCCATCGTCTGTTTGCGGCAAGGGGCATACGCCGGTTGCTTTCATTCTCCGCATGCCCCGACCAGAAAAAATCGGCCTTCAAGACTAGACAGCCTGGCCTAGCCCTCTCCCCCCTCCCTCCAAATAGGTATATCCAACGATATATCGACCGATCTATCGTCTTGATCTGTAGTGGAACTCATACACACGGAGGCCTTTATGCGATGAAAGCCATACTTGCGGACGATCATGCCCTGTTCCGGGAAGGCTTCGCCCTGCTGCTCAAGCAGATGCAAGACGATGCGGAGGTGGTGATGGCCAGTGATCTGGATGACACCCTGATGCAAATAATCAACCAACCCGAGGCTGATCTGCTGCTGCTGGATTTGAACATGCCGGGCATGAACGGCCCCGACAGCGTCAAGTTGCTGATGCGGACGCATCCCGGTCTGCCCATCGCCATCCTCTCCGCCGCGGAAGACCGGCGGGAGGTACGGGATCTGCTGAATGCCGGCGTGGCGGGATATATCCCGAAATCCTCTTCACCCCAGGTGATGATTTCCGCCATTCAGCTGATTCTGGCGGGAAGCGTGTACGTGCCTCCTCAACTGCTCCATTCCGATACCAGTGCCGGACTCGCGGACGCGGGCTTCAAGCAGAACCATAACGCCACCTATCTGACGGAACGCCAGATGGACGTGTTGCGGCTGATCTCCGAGGGCAAGCCCAACAAGCAAATCTGCAGGGAGCTGGGCTTGGGGGAAGGCACGGTGAAGGCCCACCTGGCCGCCATTTTCCGGGCCCTGGACGTGCGAAACCGCACCGAGGCAGCCACCGCCGCCCGCCGTTTGGGAGTCATCGAATGATGACCGCGCCCTATGGACTAGTCCGAATGGATGCCCCTCCAGGCTGTCGCTCGAGACCCATTTTCATTCGGACCAAGCCATCGACAACGGGGCCTGGAATGGGGGCGCGGATGATGGGCTGGTTTCTTGCCTCCCTGCTCTTCAGCGGGCTCGCCTTCGCGACAGTGGGCCTGCCCTTTGAGCAGGCCCGCTTCGAGGCGCTGCAACGTGAAGGCCGCCCCATTCTGATCTGGTTCCACGTGGATTGGTGCCCCACCTGCAAGGTCCAGGACCGCATCCTGCGGCAACTCACCGCCCTGCCCGAACTGCGCCGGCTGACCATCCTGCGGGTGGACTACGACCACCAGAAGGATGAAGTGCGCAAATTCCGCGCCATCCGGCAGAGCACCTTCATCCTGTTCAACGGCGGCAAGGAGGTGGGGCGTTCCCTGGGCGGGACCGACCAGGAGGACATCCTCGAATTCCTGCGCGCCGCATTCTGAGGAGCGGCCATGGACATCGGCGCCGGCACCTATGCCATGGCCCTGGCGGCGGGCGCCCTGTCCACCCTGTCGCCCTGCGTGCTGCCCCTCATCCCCATCCTCCTGGGCAGCGCTCTGGCGGTCCATGCACTCGGCCCCTTTGTCCTCGCCGGTGGACTGTCCCTGTCCTTCGCCATCATGGGCATCCTGCTCGCCACCCTGGGGGCCACCCTGGGCCTGGACCCCACGCATTTCCGCGATGGGGCCGCCGTGCTGTTGATCGGCTTCGCCCTGATCCTGCTCTCGGGACGCCTCCAGGAAATGTTCGCCATGGCGGCCTCGGGTCTGGCCGGCGCTGGCAACACCCTGTTGGCCCGCCTCACTCTTACCGGCCTGGCGGGGCAGTTCGCCATGGGCTTGCTGCTGGGCGTGGTGTGGAGCCCCTGCATCGGCCCCACCCTGGGGGCGGCCGTAACCCTGGCCAGCCAGGGCCAGGACCTGATCCTGGTGAGCCTGGTGATGTTGCTGTTCGGCCTGGGCGCGGGTTTACCCGTAGTCCTCATCGGCCTGCTCTCGCGGCAGGCCCTGGGGCGGGCGCGCGGCGGGCTGCTGGCCACGGGCAAATGGGGCAAGCGCCTGCTGGGCGGAGTGTTGCTGGCCTTGGGCGTGATGATCCTGACGGGCACCGACAAGCGTCTGGAGGCCTGGACCCTGGAGGCCATGCCGGCGTGGCTGGTGCAACTGATGACCCGTTTCTGAGCCGCCATGAACCTCCGCGCCCGCGCTTACCTGCTGGGCATGCTGCCAGCCATGCTGGTGGCTCTCATCCTGGGAGGCTATGTCAGCTACAGCCGCCTGCATGACCTGAGCACGGCCCTTCAGGCGCGTAGCGAGACCTTGGCGCGTTATGTCGCCCAGGGCGTGGAATACGCCATGCTCACGGGGGACAACAATCACCTGGCGGAAATGGTGCGCTGGTCGGTGCGCACCCAGCAGGCCACCTTCGCCGGGGTATTCAGGGCGGATGGCGCCCCTCTCACCATCGCCGGGCGCCTCCCGGACGATTTTCCCCCGCCTCTGGCCAAAGGCTTGACAGACACCGGCAGCCACCTGGTCACCACCATGCCGGTCGTCCTGTCTCCGCTGGCGCTGCACGACCCCTTCTTGGTGTCCCAGACCTCGATCGCCCCCCAGCCCATCGCCTGGGTACAGATCATCTTCAGCCACGAGGAGAACCAGGCCAAAATCCTCGGCATGCTGTTCACCAGCATCGGCATCACGCTGCTGGGCCTGGTGTTCGCCATCATCCTGGCCAGGGGTCTGGCCCGGTCCGGTATTCGTCCCCTGATGGACATCATCAATGCGGTGCGGCGCGTGGCCGCCGGGGATTTCCAGGTACGGGTGCCCATCAGCGCCAATAGCGAAATCCTGGCCCTGCAGACGGGCATCAACCAGATGGGCGAGGCCCTGCAGTTCTTCCACGAGAACATGCGGCGCCAGGTGGACTCCGCCACGGCGGAACTGGCGCGCCAGAAACAAGCGGCGGAAGCGGCCAATCAGGCCAAGACCCGCTTCCTGGCCGCGGCCAGCCATGACCTCCGCCAGCCCATGCACGCCATCGGCCTTTACACCGCTGTGCTGAAGCCCATGCTTGACGGGCGTGAAGCCGCAGCCACTCTGGACAAGCTGGATGCCTCCGTCAGCGCCATGGAAGGCCTGCTCAATGCCATCCTGGACATCTCCCGCCTGGACGCGGGGGCTGTCTCGCCAAGACTCCAGCGGCTGGAGGTCCAGGCCTTGCTCAGGCGCCTGCGGGAAGATTTCCGCCTTCAGGCCGAAGCCCAGGGGCTGCGAATGCGCTTGCGCGCCGCGCCGTCCTGGGTAATGAGCGACCCCATATTGCTGGACCGCATCCTGCGCAACCTGATCTCCAATGCCTTGCGCTACACGCGCAGGGGCGGCGTGCTGCTGGGTGCGCGGCGCCGAGGCAATGCCGTGCGGTTCCAGGTGTGGGACACGGGCATCGGCATCCCGGCGGAAGACCAGACACGGATATTCCAGGAGTTCTATCAACTCGCCAACCCGGAGCGGGATCGGTCCAAGGGATTGGGTCTGGGCCTGGCCATCGTGGACCGGCTGGCCCGGCTGCTGGGCCATGTCCTGTCACTCCGCTCGGTTCCCGGACGGGGCTCGGTCTTCAGCCTGGATGTACCCCTCACCTCCGGCACACAGGGTGAACGCCTCCCGGAGGAACCATCCCTGGAGGACGTCAGCCGACTGCAAGGACGGGTTCTGGTGGTGGACGACGACCTGGTCGTCAGGGACGCGTTGACATCCCTGATGCGCGTCTGGGGTCTGACGGTAATGGAAGCGGCAAGCAGCACGGCAGCCCTCGGCACCCTGGATCGCGCGCCTGACCTGCTCATCACGGATTACCGGCTCGCGGATCGGAATGGCCTGGCCTTGGCGCAAACCCTGCGCGCACGTTGGCCCGACACGGAGTTTCCCATCA
>CAZREY010000262.1:0-4022 GCA_964599015.1 uncultured Thiobacillus sp. | reverse complement strand
ATCGAGACCGCCTGGCTGGACAGGATCGACCTCCATTTCCGCCACCGCGGCAGAACGGTGGCCGCCTTCCAGGCCGGCGACACCCAGGCCTACGGCCAGCGTCCCGTGGACGGCCGTTTCTTCGCCTTCGGGCATGACTTTCCCCCAGGCGTCAGCGATGTCTTCATCCGCGTGGAAACCCCCGATCCCATGGTGGTTCCCATCCTCCTGATGTCGGAGGCGGAGGCCCGGGCCCGGGAAGAGCGGCAGGGCTACGGCTACGGTTTCCTGTACGGCTTCCTGTTCGCCCTGCTGGCCTACAACGCCACCCTGGACGCCGGCCTGCGCAACTCGCGCTACATCCTCTATTCCCTGTTCCTGGGCATGTTCATGCTGATGAACATCTCCTACACCGGGCACGGCTTCAAATGGCTCTGGCCGGACCAGCTCGCCTGGGCCCAATGGTCCAACCCCATCCTGATGATGCTCTACGGCGCCAGCGGGTTGATGTTCGCGCTCCGCTTCCTGGACATTCGCCAGCATTTTCCCCGCATCCACAGGGGCGTCATCGGCTACATCGCCGTTTCCGCCGGCCTGCTGGCAACGGCCATACTGTTGGACCACCAGGCCCATGCCCTGCTGGTGTCCTTCAGCTTTGCCTTCCTGTACGCCTGCGTCATGCTGGCCCTGGGGGGCGTCTCCCTGCGTTCCGGCCGGAAGCCGGCGCGGTATTTCCTCCTCGCCGCCATTGCCGGTTCGGTGGGGGCCGGCGTGACCGCCTTGTCCGTGTGGGGGTTCATCCCCTACAGCGCCTGGACCTTCCGGGCGGTGGAGGTGGGCATGCTCATCGACGCCACCCTGCTGGCCCTGGCCCTGGTGTACCAGTTCCGGGTGGGCCAGGAGGAAAGGCTCCGGGCCGAACAGCTTGCCCAGTTGGACCCCCTCACCGGCATCAACAACCGGCGGGCCTTTTACGACCGGGCCAACGCCATCTGGAACATGACCCTGCGCCACAAACGCCACCTTTCGGTCATCGTGCTGGACATCGACCATTTCAAGCGCATCAATGATATCTACGGCCATGCCTTGGGCGACCAGGTCCTGGTGGAGACAGCGTGCCTTCTCATGCGGTCTGTCCGGCGGGAAGACGTGGCGGCCCGTTGGGGTGGCGAGGAATTCCTGCTGCTCATGCCGGAGACGGACCTGCGGGAGGCGGTGGCCATGGCGGAACGGCTGCGCGCCGAGATGGCCGGCATCCGCCTGAAGCATGCCGACGGCGAGATCACATTCACCGCCAGCCTGGGCGTGGTGCAGATGGGCCCGGAGCACGGCACCCTGGACGCCCTGATTTCCAGCGCCGACAGGTGCATGTACCAATCAAAGGAACAGGGCCGCAACCGGGTCAGCTACCACCCCGTCCCCCTCCCCGCCTGCTGAGTTCCGGCACTCGTCCATCCTCGCGCCCCCAGCGGGGCGCTTTCAGCTTTCATCCAGCCGTATCCGACGCACGGGCTATAAATGAAATACCCGGTCCAACCAGACGGAGGGCGGGATGAAACGCAAAGCGATGCTCATGGGAATGGCGGTCATGACGGGCCTGCCGGGCGTGGCGCTGGCCAAAGGCGCGGGCAAGGCTGACAACGAGGCCCACGCCCCTCCCCCCGGCGTGGAGGCCCTGGAAACCCTGGACAGGATCGAAGTGGACAATGAACTGTCCGTGTCGACCTCGGGTCGGGCGGACACCGCGCGCAAGGCCTCCGAAGTGCTCGCCCAGATCAAGGCCGCCCTCAAGGGGGTGAATTACGGCGTGGTGTCGAAACCGGTGGCCCAGGAATGGAGCATGGAATTGATGGAGCGCAATCCCGGCGTCGTGGCCATCGCCGATGAGGGCGACCCCCGCCTGAAAAACGCCAAGCCCGTGGGCGTGGCGCTGCGGCTGAAGTTCTGACCGGGCCGGCGCCCCCGCGGCAAAATCAAAGCGGTGATATTCCACCGCGGTGTTCCCCACGAATAATCGTCCGTGTGAATGTATGCTTGTCGGCATGGTGCCCGGGAGGGCGGGCATGATCGGCATGGACGATGGAAAGACAGGATTTCGGACACGAGGTACGCAAGCACAAATCCCTGCTGATACGTTGGGTCTTCGCGGTGCTGGGCGTGGTGTTCGTCGTCCTGGGCGTGGCGGGCATCTTCCTGCCCGTTCTGCCCACCACGCCCTTCCTGTTGCTGGCTGCCGCCTGCTTCGCCCGGGCCTCCACCCGCATCTACAACTGGCTGCTCAACCACAGCCTGCTGGGGCCCATCGTCCTGGAATGGCGCCGCCACCGCAGCATGCCCTATCGCGCCAAGCGCATGGCCCTGGCCCTGATCCTGGTGAGCTTCAGCGTCTCCATCCTGTTCTTCGTGCCCTACTGGCAGGCCCAGCTGGCCATGGGGCTCACGGGGGCGGCGGTGTTCGTCTGGATCTGGCGCATTCCCTCCCGGGACGCCCCGGGCCGTCCTCCCGGCGCCTGATGGCCGGGTGTCAGGTCCCGGTGATGCGGGGCCCGATCATTTCCTGTCCTTGCCGACGCTTACCTGGTTGACGAAAGCGATGCTGGGAAAGGTGCGGTTCAGGCTCTTGCTGTGGAAGTTGGTCATGACCATGCCGTCGTCGAAGCGGATCACGTCCCCCTTCTTTACCTTCACCCGGGTTGCCGCCAGCCATTTGGTCTGCTTGTTCTGGGACACCTCGATATAGGTGTACTGGGGGTGGTCGATGGTGCTCAGTACGATGGCTTCCTGGGTCAGGGCGAAGCGGGGGGCGCTTGGCTCCGCTGCGAAGACGGCGGCCGACAGGGACAGGGCAAGCAGGGGGACAAGGGATTTCATGGCGGCGCCTTCAGAAAGGGAGAGGCCGAAGCATACTCCCAGGGCGCCGGACGGTGCGCCTACCATGGCCGGCATGGTCCCGGGAAAGCCCTGTCGCGGATAGGGCCGCCGGGGACTTTGCAAGCCGGGGCGGGTCCGAGATACTGGTGTGGGGGCCATGGGCCATCGACCCGCCCCGGGATCAAGTTGGAGGTGCCAGGAAATGATCGACCCCACGCTCGCGATCGCCAAGTTCGAACAACTGGCCTGGCTCGCGGCCACCGCGGAATCCGAAATCGACCAGGCCGCGCTCTATGGCGCCACCATGGCCCTGTTCAACGCCCTGAACGACGAGAACGAAACCCAGCAGCTGGGTATCGGCAAGAGCCTGGAAAGCACGCGCTGGAGCATCTGCGCCATGCTGGGCTACGACACCACGAATGGCCACGACAAGGACACCCACCTGGTGTGGGCCCTGGGCTGGATCGCCATCATGCGACGCACCCTGGGGGGGCGATAGACACCCCCATCAGCCGCCGGCGGGCGCCCGCCGGAACCGGCATATGGCCTCGGGACATGGGCCGCAGGCCGCCTCCCCGCCGGGCAGGCGCTTGTTGATGAGGCCCAGTTCCCCTTTGCGCAGCAGGGGGGGCAGGGACTGGAAGGTGCCGCACAACAGGCCCGCCTTGCCCTCCGTTTCCAGGTTCAGGTTGAAGGCCTGCATGAAGCTGGTGGAGGCCTCCGTCTCGTTGCCGGACACCAGCACTTCCAGTTGCCGCCGGCCTGGCTGGGAGCCGGCGGCGCCGGTCAGGTGCCACGCGTAGTCCCGGATGAGGGAATTGGCCAGGGTCCCGTCCACGGGGATGGCCACGATCCAGGGGGTCAGGGAACGCAGCACCGGAATTTCCAGGGGGTCCACCTCCGGCACGGGGAAGTAGTAGGTCATGCTGCGGGACGGGTCCTCCGGGTGGTCGTCATGCACCATCAGGAATGCCTTGAGGGACACCAGATGCAGGTCGAAGGGGCTGGCGTTGATGAGCCGGAACAGGATGTGGGGCGTCTTGTTCAGGCCGTAGGCGGGGTGGAACACCGCCCCGTCGGACAGGCGCAGGTCGATGGCCGGCTTGATGAGCTTCGCGGTGATCACCGCCTGGAAGATCATGTTCAGCACCAGGATGGCGAAGGCGTGGGCG
>CAZREY010000261.1:0-4023 GCA_964599015.1 uncultured Thiobacillus sp. | reverse complement strand
GGCCTGGCGCCCAAATCAGCTTCCTGGAAGCCGTGCTCGAAGAAGGGGGCATAGGCGGGGTGGCTGGCTGCTTCCGCGGCGCCCAGCCGGCGAAAGCCCATGCTCCATTGCGCGAAGCTGCGCTTGTCTATGGGTTCCCGCTCGATGAGGTAGATATCGGTGTGCCGCGGATCATTTTCGATGCGACTCATGGTTTCATCGACTGCCGTCTCTTCGCCTTCCAGTACCTGCAGGAAGCTGCCGCCCGCATACAGCAGCATGCCGGTCACATGCTGGGAGGCGTTCTGCCGCGCTGATGATTCGAGGATCTTGTCCAGTTCCTCCACGCCATACTCCCGCCGTGCCGTGCTGACGTAAATGAGATGGATGAGGGCCATGCTTGTCCGGACTATTGAAGGGACCTTAGACGGGTGATGATAGCCCTGCCTCAGCCCCGGGGGTGGTGCCGTGCGTGCAGGTGCTTCAGCCGCTCCCGGGCCACGTGGGTGTAGATCTGGGTGGTGGCGATGTCCGCGTGGCCCAGCAGCATCTGCACCACCCGCAGGTCGGCGCCGTGGTTGAGCAGGTGGGTGGCGAAGGCGTGGCGCAGGGTATGGGGGGAGAGGTGGGCGGCGATGCCGGCCTTCCTGGCGTGGCGCTTGATGAGGTACCAGAACATCTGCCGCGTCATGGGGCCGCCCCGCTCGGTGACGAACAGGGCCTCGCTGCCCCGGCCCTTGAGCAGCAGGGGCCGGGCCTCCCGGGCATAGCGGACGATCCAGTCCTGGGCCACCTCCCCCAGGGGCACCAGGCGTTCCTTGCCGCCCTTGCCGAAGATACGCGCCACCCCGTCCGTGAGGCTCACCGCCGCCACGGGCAGGGCCACCAGCTCGGAGACGCGGAAGCCGGCGGCGTACAGGGCCTCCAGCATGGCCCGGTCCCGCAGCCCCAGGGGGGTGTCCACGTCCGGCGCCGCCAGCAGGGCCTCCACCTCCGCCTCCGACAGGCTCTTGGGCAGGGGCTTGGGCAGGCGGGGGGCGTCCACGGTGAGGGTGGGGTCGTCCGGCCGGCGGCCCTCCCGCAGCAGCCAGCGGTGGTAGCGCTTGATGGCCGTGAGCTGGCGGGCCAGGCTGCGGGCCGCCACCTTCTGCTCCAGGGTGCGGTGGGCCAGGAAGGCCTGGAGATGGTCCCGCCGGGCCTGGTCCGGGGCCAGTCCCTTCCTGTCCAGCCAGGTGAAGAGCTGGGAGAGGTCCCGGCGGTAGCTTTCCAGGGAGCGGGGGGATAGGCCGTCCTCCAGCCAGAGGGCGTCGCAGAAACGGTCCAGTTCCGCTTCCCAGCCGGCTTCAGAGGGCGTGTTCATGCTCCAGCAACCAGCGCTTGATGCCCTGGGAGAAGCCTACCCGGCTGTGCATGAAGCCTCCCAGGCCGCCGTCCGCGGCCACCACCCGATGGCAGGGGATGATGATGGGAATGGGGTTGTCGCCCACCGCCTGGCCCACGGCCCGGGGCGCGGAATCCACCCGCCTGGCCAGTTCGCCGTAGCTGATGGCCTGGCCCGGGGGGATGGCCAGCAGGGCTTGCCATACACGCTGGCGGAAGGGTGTGCCCGCCGGGGCCAGGGGCAGGGAGAAGGCCCGGGAAGGATTGTCGTAGTAGGCCGCCAGCTCCGCCGCCACGCGGCGCAGGAAGGGGGTGTCCGGCGCGAGGGCGGCGGTGCCGGGGGGGAGGAATTCGAGGCCCGTCAGGCGGCCGCCCGCCACGTTCACCCCCAGGGCGCCGAAGGGGGCGGGCAGGATGGCGTCGAAGTTGTGCCGGGTTTGCATGGCGGGATTGTGGTCCCGCTTTCGGGCGCGTTGCAATCGGCCTGGCCAGGATTGCCGAGCATCCAAGTCGACATGCCGGCCTGCGTGACTATATTGAGTACACCGCGCGGAGCGGTAAGTTGTCCATGGAGGTCGGTAGCGAGGAGGTTGATATGAGTGATCATTATGCCGATGTGCTGGTGCACGTGAACGAGACCCTGGATGCAGATAGCCTCAGGCTGCTGGAAGGCGAGATAAGCGGGAATATCGGCGTCATGGCGGTGGGCCACCACCCCAGGCATCCCCATCTGCTGAAGGTGGACTTTGATGCCGAGATCGTCCGGCCCGCCGAATTCCTGAGGCCGATCCACAGGCGGGGGCTGCATGCCCAACTGGTCGGTTTCTAGGCCGGTGCTGGGGAAGGAAAAAGGGCCCGCGATCGCGGGCCCTTGTCTTTGGCCGTGTGTGATTAGAGGTGGGGCTCGATCATGCGCCGCAGCCACTCGTGGAAGTGCACCATGCCGTCCTCCATGGGGGACTGGTAGGGGCCTTCCTGGCTGATGCCCTGCTCCCACAGGGCCTTGCGGCCCTTGTGCATGCCGTAGCAGATGTCGTCGTCCTCCACGGCGGTTTCCCGGTAGGCGGCCTGTTCCGCATCGATGAACTCCCGTTCGAACAGGGCCACGTCCTCGGGGTAATAGAACTCCACCACGTTCAGGCAGGACTCGATGCCCGTGGGGATGATATTGCTCACCACGAGGGTGTGGGGGTACCACTCCACCATGAGGGTGGGGTAGTAGGTGAGCCAGATGGCGCCGTGGGCCGGGTCCTTGCCCTCGCCGTAGCGCTTCACCTGCTGGTGCCAGCGGTTGTACACGGCGCTGCCGGGCTTGGCCAGGTGGTTGTTCACGCCCACGGTCTGCACGGAATACATCTCGCCGTATTCCCACTTCAGCTCGTCGCAGTTCACGAACTGGCCCAGGCCCGGGTGGTAGGGCACCACGTGGTAGTCCTCCAGGTAGACCTCGATGAAGGTCTTCCAATTGAAGTCGTACTTCGTGATGTGGGTGCTCTCGTACAGGAAGCCGGAGAAGTCCAGGTCGGCTTTCACGCCCAACCGGGACAGGTCGGTATGCACGTCCCGGGGGCCGGCGAAGAGCAGGCCGTTCCACTTTTGCAGGGCAGTCTTGTTCAGGTGCAGGCAGGGGTTGTTGGGGAAGTGGGGCGCGCCCAGCAGTTGGCCCTGCTTGTCATAGGTCCAGCGGTGGAAGGGGCAGACGATGTTCTGGGCATTGCCCCGGCCGGCGAGCATGCGGGCCTGGCGGTGGCGGCATACGTTGGAGAGGAGTTCCACGCCGTTGGCGTTGTTCACCAGCATCTTGCCGCCGTCGTGGAGCCAGTCGAGGACCTGGTAGTCCCCCAGGTTGGGTGTCATCAGCTCGTGGCCGACGTAGTTGGCGCCCCGCTTGAACAGGAGTTCCATCTCCAGTTCGTAGATCTTGGGGTCGAAATACCAGTGCACTGGCAAGGCGGGGGAAACCTTGTTGAGCAGTGCGGAAGTGTTGAGTTCGGACATGGTCCCCATACCCTCCAAAAGCCCAATGAAAACAAGGAGAAACAAAAACGTAATGAACGCGGGATTATGCCCGGCCCCTCATGCCCGGGGCAAGCCGACATGTGTGGCTTTAATTGTTACAGCCGGCCCAGTTCCTCGGCGCTGAAGCCCGCGGCCAGGCGGGCGCTCTCATTGAAGGGACGTCGGGGCCGGGGCACCCCGGGGGCGGCGATCAGGTCCCGGTAGGTGGCTTCCGCGTCCAGGCCCCGTTCCTGGCACAGCCAGCGGAACCAGCGGTCGCCGGCGGCCACGTGGGTCACCTCGTCCCGCAGGATGATGTCCAGGCTGGCGGCCCCGGCCTTGTCACCGAAACCGGGGAGCTTGCGCTGGATGTCCGGCGTAACGTCCAGGCCCCGGGCCTCCATGAGGCGGGGCACCAGGGCCATGCGGGCCAGCGGGTCGTGGGCGGTCTTCCGGGCCAGTTCCCACAGGCCGGCGTGGGCGGGGAAGTCGCCGTAGTCACGGCCCAGGCCGCGCAGGTGGTCCCGCAACAGACGGAAGTGGTAGGCCTCTTCCGCCGCCACCCTGAGCCAGTCGCCGTAGTAATCGGCGGGAAAGCCGGCAAAGCGCTGCACCGCGTCCAGGGCCCGGTTGATGGCGTTGAACTCGATGTGGGCCAGGGCGTGG
>CAZREY010000260.1:0-4060 GCA_964599015.1 uncultured Thiobacillus sp. | reverse complement strand
CGTTGAGGGGGGTGCGCAGCTCATGGCTCATGCGGGAGAGGAACTCGGACTTGGCGCGGCTGGCCCGCTCCGCCTCCTCCTTGGCGGCCAGCAGTTCCACGGTGCGCAGCTGCACCCGCTCCTCCAGTTCCTCGTTCAGGCGCAGCAGGGCTTCATCGGCCTGTTTGCGGCGGATGAAGCCGGCTATGACGTCGGCGACGGTGGTGAGGAATTCCTCCTTGGCCGGGTCCCGCTCGAAGCCATGGGGGAGGTACAGCACCATCACCCCCAGCACCTTCCCTTCTGAAAGCAGGGGCAGGTTGTAATGGCCGTGCTCCGCCATGCCGGGATAGCTGATCTCGTGGCGGTGGTCCACGCACTGGGAGAACTGCATCCGCCGGCTGGCGGCCGCCTGGCCGCAGTGGCAGCGACCCAGGGGCACCCGGTCGCACAGGGACATGATCTCCGGCGACAGGTCCCGGGCCACGATCAGGCGCAGGGTCCGGTGATCCTCATCCATCAGGAAGAGGCCGCCCTTGGGCAGCAGGGACAGCCAGGAAACCGCCAGCACACGGGCCAGGCAGGCATCCAGGGTTTCCTTCAGTCCTTCGCCCCTGAGCACGTCTTCCAGCATCTGCCGCAGGATGGTCTGCTGTTCCCGGTCCCGGCGCAGCATGGCCTCGTCCGCCTTGCGCTGGCTGATGTCGCGCACGAAGGCCGTGTGATGTTCCTGGTCGCCGTAGGTGGTGTGCACCGCGGATACCTCCACCGGGTGGATGGTCCCGTCCTTGCGCCGGTGACGGGTCTCCAGGGTGCGGCTTCCCAGGTGCCGCATCGCCTCCCAATGCCGGGGCCAGGCGTCCCGGGGAAAGTCCGGGTCGAAATCCCAGACTTTCTTGCCCAGCAGTTCCTCGCGGGTGTAGCCCAGGCTGCGGCAGGCCTCATCGTTGACGTAGGACACGCTGCCGTCCGGGTTCATCCAGAACACCCCTTCCGGCGCGTGGTCCAGGGAGAACTGGGTGAGACGCAGGGCCTCCTCAGCCAGCTTGCGCTCGGTGATGTCGGTGACGCTGCCCAGCATGCGCAAGGGCTCTCCGTCCGGGCCGTGCTCCACGACATTGCCGCGATCCTGCACCCAGATTACCTGGCCGTCCCGTCGGCGCATGCGGTGCTCGCTGTGGTATTTCCCCGCCCCGTCGAGGCACCGCCGGATGCGGCCCATGACCGCGTCCCGGTCGTCTTCGTGCAGCAGGTTGTCGAACTCCGCCACAGGGTGTTCCAGGTGGTCCTCGTCAAGACCCAGCATCTCGCACCAGCGGGCGTTGTGGCTGACGCGGTCGTGGCGCAGGTCCCAGTCCCAGATGCCTTCCCCGGTGATGGCCATGACCCGGCTCAGGCGTTCCTGGCTCTGGCGCAGGGCCTCGCGGGAGGCGAGGATTTCCCGGTTCCGCCGCGCCAGGGTGTCCAGCATCTCGTTGAAGCTGCGGGCCAGCCGGGCCGTTTCGTCGGTGCCAACGGTGGGGGCGCGCAGGTCGGCGCGCCCCGCCTCCACCCCATCGGCCACGCTCTGGATGGCGGACAGCCGGCGGGTCAGGCGGGCACCCATGAGCCCCGCCAGCAGGCCGCCGGCGAGGATGGCCGCCAGGGCGTAGAGCACGCCGTTGCGGGTGATCCTGGCCAGCTGCTCGGTGGAGGCCTTCTGGCCCACGCCGATGCGTATCCATCCCACGTGCCGTCCTCCCACCAGGGCCGGGCTGACCACGTCCACCAGGGCCGGGCTCTGGTGCAGCACCACCAGGAGGGGGCTGGCGGGCAGGTCGGTGACGTATTTGCCCCGGTGGCGTGAATCGGTATGGGCCAGGATGGCGCCGTTCCGGTCCAGGGCCATGGCGAAGCGCAACTCGGGATAACGGCGCTGGGCATCCACGATTTCCTGCAAACCGGTCACGTCCCGGGCCAGCAGCCAGCCGGCGGAAGAGGTGGCGGCACTCTGGGCCAGGGCCCGGGCATGGCTGGTCTGCTGGTCCAGGAGCATGTCCTGCTGCCGGCTGGTCAGGTCCCAGATGAACAGGCTCATCATCACCGCGTGCACCAGCACCACGCCTGTGATGAGCTGGCGGCGCACGCTGCCCAGCAGCCAGAATCGCAATCTGGAAGGGGTCATGGTTTCTCCACGGGGCGCACGTCCCGCTCGAAGCGGTTGATGAATTCCCGCACCGGCCCATAGCTGGCGTCGTCCGCCGCATGGAAGCGGGCCGTCTCCATGCCGGCCAGGATGGCTTTCCCCTCCGGGCTGTCCAACAGGCCCAACAGGGCCTGGCGCACCCCTTCGCGGATGTCGGGGGGAATGTCATCCCGGGCCATGATCGAGTTGTTCAACAGGGGGGGCGTTTCCCAGGCGACCATCAGGGCGGCGGCCTCCCGGGGGTGATCCTTCTGGAACAGACGCCAGGGGGGCGGCCAGGTGGCGCCGGCGTGGGCCTGCTTCAGGTAGACGTTCATGATGGAGGACTCCTGGGAACCCACGTAGCGGTTGTCGATGTCCCGCTGCACGTCGATGCCGTGGGTGTGCAGGAAGTACTGGGGCATGATGCTGGCGGCCAGGGCGGTGGGGGAAGGGTAGCTCACCACCTTGCCCTTCAGCTGGACGGGTTCGCGGATGCCGCTGTCCCGGCGCACCACGAAAAGGCCCTTGAAGTCCCCGGCGTCCCCCGCCATGGCGATGACGGCGTAGCCCACCTTCATGGCTTCCAGGGTTTGCCAGGGGTTGGGCAGCAGGAAGGCCGGTGCCCGGGCCCGGAACTTGGCTTCATAGGCCTGGTAGTCCCGGGAGGCCTCCAGTTCGAAGCGCACGCCGGAGACGCGGCGGTTGAGGTGGTCGATGAGGGGCTGGTAGGCCTCGGAGAGTTTCCTGGGGTTGTGCAGGGGATGGACGGCCAGGCGGTATACGGGGGTGGCGGTACCCGCCGGCGCGTCGCTGTAGCGGGGGCCCGCGTGCGGGTCCTGTTCCTTGCTGCATGCGGTGAGCAGCAAGAGGGGTGCAACAAGGAGGAGGCGGCGGAGGCTTCTCAGCATGGTTTCTCTGCCCCATCGGCTTGAGCCCTGCCGGCCAGCGCCCCATCCACCGCCTGCAGGAGCCTATCCAGGTCGATGGGCTTGGTGAGGTAGTCGACGAACCCGGCGGCCCTGCCCCGGGCCAGGTCGGCGGGCATGGCGTTGGCGCTGACGGCCACCACGGGAATGTGGCGGGTGGCGGGATTCTCCCGCAGGCAGGTCATGACCTCGTAGCCGTCCATGTCCGGCAGGTTGATATCCAGCAGGATGAGGGCGGGGCGGTGGGCCATGGCCAGCTCCAGGCCCAGGGTGGGCGTGGCGGCGGAGAGCAGGCGGACGTCGTCCCGGCGGGCCAGGATGCGCTCGATGAGGCGCAGGTTGGCGGGGTTGTCCTCGATGCACAGCACGTCGCGGCGGGGCCGGACAGCCACGGACCCTGCCTCCGGCACGGCCGCCTCGGCCGGCTGCTCCAGGACCGGATGGCCATCGGTGGCGGGCAGGCGCACCCAGAAGGTGCTGCCCTGGCCGGGGGTGCTGTCCACGCCGATCTCGCCGCCCATGAGCTCCACCAGGCGCTTGGACAGGGCCAGGCCGATGCCGGTGCCTTCCACGGCGGTCTGGTCCGCATCCAGGCGCTCGAAGGGGGTGAACAGGTGGGCCTGCTGCGCGGCGGAGAGGCCCGCGCCGGTATCGGAGACGCGCACCTGGATGGTCCCGCCCTCGTGCACGCAGGCGATGGCGATGTCGCCCCCCTCCCGGTTGTACTTCACCGCATTGGACAGGATGTTGAGCAGCACCTGCTTGAGGCGCACCCGGTCGGCGAGCACATGCTCGCCGCAATCCCGCCCGCCCTCGGAGACGCGGACGCGGCGGGCCTCGGCCATGGGGCGGATGAGGGTCAGGCACTCCTCCACCAGGGGCATGAGGGGCACGGGCTCGCGGCTGATGGTGAGGCGCCCGGCCTCGATGCGGGCCAGGTCCAGGACCTCGTTGATGAGTTCCAGCAGGTGCCTGCCGGCGTGGAGGA
>CAZREY010000259.1:0-4078 GCA_964599015.1 uncultured Thiobacillus sp. | reverse complement strand
CCGGGGTTGAACGAACGGGCGATGGCCTGCGACGAGCCAATGTTGTAGGCCTCGTCCGCCTTTTTGACGTGGAGGGCATGGCGATCCGCGTCGGTGTAGATGGCCACCGACTTGATGCCCATTTCCCGGCACGCCCGCACGATGCGCACGGCGATTTCCCCACGGTTGGCGATAAGTATTTTTTTGATCACGCTCCGGCCTTCGGAAATATCATCTGCAAGGGCATTTACTTTGACAAAACAAGCCGCAAAGAATAGCATTGCCGGCTTATGTCTGCACGGCAAACCATTGATAGCATGCAATTCGCCAAGTCCGGCGGGCAGTTGTCAGGTGAGGTTCGCGCGGAAGAGTTTCACGACAGGTTGCCCCGCTTGGCGGACATATTGTCCAGTGATTCCCCTCCCGTGCAATACCAGTTGATCGGGGACATGCAGTCGGGACGTCCGGTCATCCGGTTGAAGGTCCGCGCCACGGTTGGGCTGGTATGCCAGCGGTGTCTGGGGGCCTACGCCGAGAAACTGGAGCTGGACCGGGTTTATCCCATCGCCAGGGACGAGGCGGAACTGGCCCGCTGGGAGCGGGAGGAGCCTCTGACGGAGGCGCTGGTGTCGGATCCGAAGCTGGCTGTGATGGAGTTGATTGAAGACGAGATTTTATTGAGCCTGCCCACCGTGCCGCGCCACCCGGAGGGCATGTGCGACCCGGATGTTCAGGTTCCGGTTCAGTAAGAACGTGCAAGTTTGAAGTAAAGGTTTCCAAGGAGAACTAGATGGCTGTCCAGCAGAACAAGAAGTCCCCGTCCAAGCGCGGCATGCACCGCGCCCACGACTTTCTGACCAATCCCTCCACCGCCGTGGAACCCACCACCGGCGAGGTGCACCTGCGCCACCACATCAGTCCCAACGGTTTCTACCGTGGCCGCAAGGTGGTGAGCACCAAGTCCGACAACGGTTGATTCCGTCTTAATGCTTGAGCGCCAGCCGGCGGGCCGCTTGGGTTTGCCTCTCGCCGCGCGCCGCGTTAAGGTGCCCGGCATGCCGGGATTAAAACCAAGACACTCCGCCGAGCTGGCCTGTTCCACCGGGTCATCGCGATTTCAGGCCGCCGTGCATGCCACGCCGGCCTGAACCTTATCGCCTTGGCTCCATGATCTTCCCGTAGCCAATTCCATTCCATGCGCGAACTCACCATCGCCATCGATGCCATGGGGGGCGACCATGGTCCCCACGTCACGGTCAAGGCCACCCTGAACATCCTGCGGCGCCATGAGGACGTGAACATCGTGCTCGTGGGGCTGGAAGATGCCATACAGGCCGAACTCAAGGCCCACCACGCCCACACCAGTCCACGCCTGCGTATCCATCACGCCAGCGAGGTGGTGAAGATGGACGATCCCATCAACGTGGCCTTGCGGGCCAAAAAGGATTCGTCCATGCGGGTGGCCGCGGAACTGGTCAAGCGGGGCGAGGCCGACGCCGGGGTGTCCGCCGGCAACACCGGCGCCCTCATGGCCGTCTCCCGCTTCGTGCTCAAGACCCTGCCGGGCATCGATCGACCCGCCATCGCCACGGCCCTGCCTTCGCGCCGGGACCGCACCTACATGCTGGACCTGGGCGCCAACGTGGATTGCGCGCCGGAGCACCTCCTCCAGTTCAGCATCATGGGCGCCGCCCTGGTGGGAGCCATCGAGCACAAGGAGCGGCCCAGTATCGGGCTGCTCAACATCGGCGAGGAAGACATCAAGGGCAACGACGTGGTGAAGCAGGCCGGAGAATTGATCAAGGCCAGCGGCCTCAATTTCCAGGGCAACGTGGAAGGCGACGATATCTACAAGGGCACCGTGGACGTGGTGGTGTGCGACGGTTTCGTGGGCAACGTGGCGCTGAAGTCCTCGGAGGGCCTGGCCAAGCTTATCGCCGAGCAACTGCGAGCCACCTTCAGGAAGAATATTTTTACCCGCCTGGCTGGCCTGGTGGCGCTGCCGGCCCTGCACGCCTTCAAACACAAGCTGGACCCCCGCCGCTACAACGGCGCCAGCCTGCTGGGACTGAACGGCATCATCATCAAGAGCCACGGCTCCGCCGATGTGTTTGCCTTCGAACAGGCCATCACCAAGGCGGTGGAAGAGGTGCGGGGAGGCCTGTTGCGGCGCATCGCCGACCAGGTGGGCAACCACCACACCCAGGGCAAGGAAGAAGGAGAACCGGCATGAGTGTCGGCAAAGACGCGGTTTCCCGTCCCCATACGCCGTATTCCCGCATCATCGGCACGGGCAGCTATCTGCCGTCCCGGGTGCTGACCAACCAGGACCTGGAAAAGGTGGTGGAGACCACCAGCGAGTGGATACTGGAACGCACCGGCATCCGTGAACGCCACATGGCCGCGGACGGCGAACTGACCAGCGACCTGGCCTTGAAGGCGGCGGAGCGGGCCATGGAGGCCGCCGATATCGACGCGGCGGACATCGACCTCATCGTCGTGGCCACCACCACCGCGGATCGGGTCTTCCCCAGCACCGCCTGCATCCTCCAGGCCAAGCTGGGCATCGGCAACGGCTGCCCCGCCTTCGACGTGCAGGCCGTGTGCAGTGGCTTCGTCTACGCCGTATCCGTGGCCGACAATTTCATCCGCGCCGGCCAGGCCAAGCACGCCCTGGTGGTGGGGGCGGAAACCCTGTCCCGCATCACCGACTGGACCGACCGCGGCAACTGCATCCTGTGGGGTGACGGGGCCGGCGCCGTGGTGCTGGGGGCTTCGGAGGAGCCGGGCATCCTGGCCACCCACCTGCACGCCGACGGCCGCTACCAGGACCTGCTGTTCGTGGACGGGGGCGTCTCTCTCAAGACGGAGGGCGCCTGCCACATGCGCATGTCCGGCAACGCGGTGTTCAAGATGGCGGTGAACACCCTGGACGCCATCGTGGACGAGACCCTGGAGGCCAACGGCCTGGCCAAGTCCGACATCGACTGGCTGGTGCCCCACCAGGCCAACATCCGCATCATCCAGGCCACGGCCAAGAAGCTGGGCATGGGCATGGAACGGGTCATCGTCACGGTGGACCGCCACGGCAACACCTCGGCGGCCTCCATTCCCCTGGCCCTGGATGCAGGGGTGAGGGAAGGCAAGATCAAGCCCGGTGAAACGATCCTCATGGAGGCCTTCGGTGGTGGGTTCACCTGGGGTTCCGTGCTGGTCAGGATGTAAGGATGGAGTGAGACAAACAATGAAATTCGCATTTGTGTTCCCCGGCCAGGGATCCCAATCAGTGGGCATGATGGCCGCTTATGGTGACTCCGTGCGCCAGACCTTCGCCGAGGCCTCCGATGCCCTGGGCATGGACCTCTGGGACATGGTGGCCAACGGCCCCGCCGAATCCCTTAACCAGACCGTCAACACCCAGCCCGCCATGCTGACCGCCGGGGTGGCCGTGTGGCGTCTGTGGCAACAGCTGGGCGGCGCCATGCCGGCCTTGATGGCCGGCCACAGCCTGGGGGAGTATACCGCCCTGACCTGTGCCGGCGCCATCGGCTTCGCCGACGCAGTGCGCCTGGTGCGCCTGCGGGCCGAGGCCATGCAGTCCGCCGTGCCGGAAGGGGTGGGGGCCATGGCCGCTGTCCTGGGCCTGGACGATGAAGCCGTGCGCGCCCTGTGCGCCGAAGCCGCCCAGGGCGAGGTGCTGGAGGCGGTGAACTTCAATTCCCCCGGCCAGGTGGTGATCGCCGGCAACAAGGCGGCCGTGGACCGAGGCTGCGCCCTGGCCAAGGAAAAAGGCGCCAAGCGGGCCCTGCCTTTGCCCGTGTCCGTGCCCTCCCATTGCGCCCTGATGCGGCCCGCCGCGGAAAAGCTCGCCGCTGCCCTGGCGAGTATCGAGATCAAGGCACCGGCCGTACCCGTGCTGCACAATGCCGACGTGGCGGCCTACGCCGATCCGGATGCCATCCGCGACGCCCTGGCGCGCCAGCTCTACAAGCCCGTGCGCTGGGTGGAGACGGTCCAGGCCATGGGCCGGGATGTCCAGATGATCGCCGAGTGCGGCCCAGGCAAGGTGCTGGCGGGCCTGAACAAGCGCATCCTGGAG
>CAZREY010000258.1:0-4100 GCA_964599015.1 uncultured Thiobacillus sp. | reverse complement strand
GGAAAGGAAGGACCATGTCCCAGTTCGACAACGTCGCCGTCATCAAGAAGGCCAACGTCTATTTCGACGGCAAGTGTGTGTCCCACACCGTGCAGTTCGCCGATGGCACCAGGAAAAGCGTGGGCGTGATCCTGCCCGCCACCCTTACCTTCAACACCGGCGTCCCCGAGGTCATGGAAACCGTGGCGGGCCGCTGCAAGGTGCGCCTCAAGGGTGAGTCCGGGTGGACGGAATACGGCGAGGGGCAGAGCTTCTCCGTACCCGGTGATTCCAGCTTCGACATCGAAGTGGCGCCCGGCGAGAGCTACCACTACGTCTGCCACTTCGGCTGAAGCCGATGTTGGCCGGGGCCCTATGACGCTCAGTCGTTGAGCAGGCTGGCCATCAGCGCCACCTGGACCGCGCCCTGCACGTCCATGCGCAGGCGCCGGGCCCGGGCGATGGCCATGAGGTCCGCCAGGGCCGTCTCGAACACATCGTTCACCACCAGGTAATCCGCCTCCAGGGCGTGGGAGATTTCCTCCCGGGCCATGGCCATGCGTCGTTCGATCACTTCGGCGCTGTCCGTGCCCCGGCCTTCCAGGCGCCGACGCAGTTCGGTGATGGAGGGGGGCAGGATGAAGATGCTCTCCGCCCGGGGCATGAGCTTACGTACCTGGGCGGCCCCCTGCCAGTCGATCTCCAGCAGGATGTCCCGGCCCGCGGCCATCTGGGCCTCAATCCAGGGCTGGGAGGTGCCATAGTGGTTGCCGTAGATCTCGGCGCTCTCCAGGAACTCCCCCCGGCCCAGCATGGCCATGAAGGTGTCCCGGTCCACGAAGTGGTAGTTCACGCCGTTCACCTCGCCCGGGCGGGGCGGGCGGGTGGTGTAGGAAATGGACAGGCCGATGGCGGTGTCCTGCTCAAGCCAGGCCTTCACAAGGCTGGATTTTCCGGCGCCGGATGGGGCGGAGACGATGAAAAGCTGTCCTGACATGGGGGGGCTTCCCTATTCGATGTTCTGGATCTGCTCGCGCATCTGCTCGATGAGTACCTTGAGTTCCACGGAAGTCTGGGTGTATTCCAGGGAAGCGGACTTGGAACCCAGGGTATTGGCCTCACGGTTCAGTTCCTGCATGAGGAAATCCAGGCGCTTGCCCACCGCGCCGCCTGCGCCGAGGATGCGTTCCACCTCGCTGAGGTGGGTGAGCAGCCGGTCCATTTCCTCATCCACGTCGATCTTCTGGGCGAACAAGGCCACCTCCTGGTGCAGGCGGTCCTGGTCCAGCTCATTTGGTAAGTTCGGCAGCAATTCTTCCAGGCGCTTGTTCAGCTTGTCCCGGTAGGCGGCCACGATTTCGGGGGTGCGGGGACGCAACTGGTTCACATGGCCGCGCATGGCGGTGATGCGCTCCTGCAGGACGGCCTTCAACTTCTCGCCTTCCCGGGCGCGGCTGTCGTTGAACTGGGCCAGGGTGGTATCCAGGTGTTCCAGGACGGCGGCATGGAGGGCTTCGAAATCCAGCGCGGTTTCACCCATCATGCCCGGCCAGCGCATGATTTCCGCCACGGACAGGGCCCGGGCCTGGGGGAAATGGGCCTGGACGGCCTGGGCAAGCAATTTGAGCTGGTCCAGCAGATCGGTGTTCAGGTGATTGGGCAGGGCCGATTCCTGCCGGGGTACCAGGTTGATGCGGCATTCCAGCTTGCCTCGTTGCACTGCGCGGGCGATGCGTTCCCGCAATGGGGGCTCCAGGGCGCGGAAATCGTCACCCATGCGGAAGTTCAGGTCCAGGAAACGGGAATTCACGCCGCGCAGCTCCAGGATCACCTGGGCGGCGGGCAGTTCCGCGGTTTCCACGGCGTAGCCAGTCATGCTGCGCAGGGGTTGGGAGGCATTGCCGCTGTTCCGTGGGCCGGCAGGTGGGGATTTCTTGGGAGTGGACATATATTTGGTTATGCTTTACCGAATGAAAATGCTGCCCGATCTTACCGCGCCGCTCCGGCTCATGACCAAAACCAGCTGATTGCATGGCCGCCCAATCCACGCCACCCCTGCCCCGGGGCTATCACCTGAGCGAATACGTCATCGACCGGCGTATCGGCGGCGGAGGTTTTTCCCTGGTGTACCTGGCCTACGACATGGAAGGCCAGCCCGTGGCCATCAAGGAGTATCTCCCGGGCGGCGTGGTCACCCGGGACGAGTTGGGTACGGTGGTGCCCATCTCCGAGGAGATGAAGAATTCCTTCCGCTACGGCATGAAGTGCTTCTTCGAGGAGGGCCGCGCCCTGGCCAGCCTGCGCCATCCCAATGTGGTGCAGGTGCAGAATTTCTTCCGCGCCAACGACACCGTCTACATGGTGATGAAGTACGAGGAGGGCCGCACCGTGCAGCGGCACATCACCCAACTCAAGGAACCCATGCGGGAATCCTTCATCCGCGGCGTGTTCATCCAACTGCTCAATGGCCTGCGGGAGGTCCATGCCAGCAAGATCCTGCACCTGGACATCAAACCCTCCAACATCTACATCCGCGCCGACGGCTCGCCGGTGCTCATCGATTTCGGTGCCGCGCGGCAGGCCCTGAGCCATGACATGCACCTGGCCACGTCCATGTACACACCGGGTTTCGCGGCCCCGGAGCAGTACAACCAGCGGGATCCGGTGGGCCCCTGGACGGATATCTACAGCGTGGGGGCCAGCATGTATGCCTGCATGACCAAGGGGCCGCCGCCGCCCGCCGACCAGCGCGTGGAGAAGGATACCCTGGCGCCCCTGACCAAGACCCATGCGGGCCTGTACTCCAAGCCCTTCCTGGAGTTGGTGGAACACATGCTGCGCCTGAGTTACACGGAACGCCCGCAAAGCGTCTTCACCGTGCAAAAGCGCCTGGCCGCCATGGCGGTGACCTCCAGAACCCACAAACATTCGTTTTTCGCCCTGCTGCGGGAGCGTCTGACCAGAGAGCTATGACAACGCCATGAAATACGTCGTCTACCAGGCCAGCCGTCGGGGCGGACGCCCATACAATGAAGACCGCGTGGCCTACGCCTATACCTCCGAGGCCCTGGTCATGGTCCTGTGCGATGGCATGGGGGGCCATGCCCGGGGCGAGGTGGCGGCCCAGCTCACGGTGCAGGTCATCACCGGCCTGTTCCGCGCCCGGGCCAAGCCCCACCTGCCGGATATGTCCACCTTCCTGCTGGATGCGGTCTATGCGGCCCATGACGCCATCAACGAATACACCATGCGCAAGAAGCTGCCCGAGCCGCCCCGCACCACCTGCGTGGTCTGCGTGGTGCAGAAGGGCATGGCCTGTTGGGCCCATGTGGGGGATTCCCGCCTCTACCACTTCAACCGCCATGGCTTCCTGTCCCGTACCCGGGACCACTCCGCCGTGCAGCAGTTGCTGGAGGAGGGCGTCATCAGCGAGGACGAGATGGGTGTCCACCCGGACCGCAACAAACTCTACAACTCCGTGGGGGGCTTCACCCTGCCGGACATCGACCTGGGCCAGCCCATGAAATTGCATGCGGGCGATGTCCTGCTCATGTGCACGGATGGTGTCTGGCCGGAACTGACGCCGAAGGAGATGTTCGCCACCCTGCGCGCCTATCCCCTGGAAAAGGCCGTGAAGAACATGATGGATCACGCCGAGTATCGGGGGGGCACGGATTGCGACAACCTTTCCGTGGTGGCCCTCCGCTATGGCGAGGAGCATTTCAAGACGGGGGAGCTGATCCAGGAGGACGATCTCAGCCTGGACGGCTTCACCACCCAGCTCAACAAGCTGGGAGCCAAGACCAATCTGCCGCCGGTCCATGACCAGGAGCTGGACCGGGCCATGGCCGAGATCAAGGCCGCCATCGCCAAATTCGATAAACCCGCCTGAAGGAAGTCCATGACCGAGCCGCAACGCCCCTCCGGGCGCGCCGCCGACCAGCTGCGCCCCGTTTCCCTGACCCGCCGCTACACCAAGCATGCCGAAGGCAGCGTGCTGGTAGCCTGCGGCGATACCAAGGTGCTGTGCACCGCCAGCGTGCTGGAGAAGGTGCCCTTCCACGTAAAGGGCAGCGGTGCCGGCTGGCTCACCGCCGAATACGGCATGCTGCCCCGGGCCA
>CAZREY010000257.1:0-4148 GCA_964599015.1 uncultured Thiobacillus sp. | reverse complement strand
CCTCGGGATTGCCGACGATGGGCAGCAGGGCCGCCAGCCTGGCGGCATCGGCGGCCACCAGGGCCAGCACTTGTTGCAGGTCGCCGGTCTTGAGCAGATCGTGGAAGGCGTCGGCCATGCCCGCCTCGCCGTCGGCGCGCCGGGCCCAGGTTTCAAGCTCGCCAGGGGCGCGGGCGCCGGTGAGCACGAAGGGCCCCAGGCGCAGCCAGGGCACGGACCGCACGCCGCAGGAGGCGCCGGCCTCGGGGTGGACCTCCAGGTTCACCACCTCCAGCCGGCCGATGCCCCCCCGCTTCACCAGGTCGGACAGACCCGCCAGCACGGCAGGACAGTGGGGACAATGGCTGGAAAGAAACAACAGGGCGTCGGCGGACATGGGGTGACAGCTCTATGGAGACCCCCGTAGGCTAGCAGCGTTGCGACCAACCTGCCGCCCCAGGCATGCCCTACAGCCTCCTCGCCGACCTGGTCCTGCTGCTCCACCTGGGCTTCATCCTGTTCGTGGTCCTGGGGGGCCTGGCCGTGGCGCGCCGGCCCTGGCTGGCGTGGCTGCACCTGCCCTGTGTCGCCTGGGGCGGGGCAGTGGAACTGATGGGCTGGTACTGCCCCCTCACCCCGCTGGAAAACCGTTTCCTCCGCCTCGCGGGGGAAACAGGCTACGGCGGTGATTTCATCGGCCACTACCTGTTGGGGACCCTCTACCCGGAAGGACTGAGCCGTGAAATCCAGATCGGCCTGGGGCTGGGGGCACTGCTACTCAATGGGGTGATCTACCACCGTCTGCTGCGCAGGCGGCCAAGGTAAGGACGGCCTGGCCGTCATCGCCGCCCGTCGGGGCAGCGCCGCTTAAGGGCCGTGGACTGCCGGGCACGGCGGTAAAAACCCTTTGACGGCCATTCCGGGCCCGGGGCGCAACGGTTGGCCCAGGCCGGGCAATTGCCCGTCCGGGCAATGCCGCTGGGCCTATTCGTCCTCATCCACTGAGAACAGAACCACGTTTTCCACGGGGTCATTTTGGTCCTCGAATTCCCGCAGAAACTCGCTCAGGGCCTTCTCGTCATTCTCGTCGCTGTCCGCGGCGCCTTCTTCCGGGAAGGCAAAGGCCAGCCCCTCGGGAAGCTCCACATCCGACAGTTGCATATCCAGGAATGCTTTAGGGGTCTGTGACATGTCCAGCCCTCCTTCTCGATACCTGCACTCACTGATGAATCTGCAATGACCGTGCCAATTACCGACGAATCCCCGACAGTGAACCATAAGCATCTATTAATAAAGAAATTTTTCTTGCACGGCCCGGCAGCAGTCCTCGGGAACGGCCTCTCGCCACCCTCCATGTAACAATTTCCGACATGGGAAATGACCTCCCCGGGCAGGCAAAACACGGCAAATGCCGCCTCTTTCCATTCCCTCCACGCCTGAATAAAATCCGCGCCGCCTCCGGCGCGGCCGGTGGCGATTTCCGTATCAACGTCTTCTGTTCTGGAGGCTTCCGTGGGCAATCCTTGTCTGCGGTGCGGCGCGTGCTGCGCCCATTACCGGGTGTCTTTCTACTGGAGCGAGGCGGAATCCTTCCTGGGCGGCGGCGTACCCCCGGAACTGATCGTGCCCCTGAATCATTACCGCAGCGCCATGCGGGGCACCCTCCATGCCCCCGTGCGTTGCGTGGCCCTGGAGGGCACGGTGGGCGAGGGGGTCCGTTGCGCCATCTACGGAAAACGGCCGTCGACCTGCCGGGAACTGGAACCCTGGGACGAAGACGGCCAGCCCGACGAAAAATGCGCCAAGGCCCGGGCGGCCCATCATCTCCCTCCCCTGGAACCCGTGCGGGGCACGTATCCCCTGGCGCAGGAACCACCCTGGCTCCAGACCATCTGAAGCGTCCATCAGTGGCTCCGGCGCCATCGTGGCGACATGCCCGGGCAACGCCCGGCAAGCTCGCATCCACGGCCCACCTGGCATAAGCTTGCAAAAAGTCGCGGCCTGTCCGCGGGCTGGGCTGGTGACACAAGCCCGAATGAGGTCGATGGAAGGACTCAGACAGCCAAGCATGCAACAGAAAATGACCCCCACCTCTCCGCTGCGTGAGCTCCCAAAACCCCGGACGGGCGCCGCCGTGTGCCTTGCCGCGGCCTTCTGCCTCGCCCTGCCCTGGCACGCCTGGGGGGCGGCCCGGGAGGCATCGCCCCTCCTGGCGATGGGGCTCATGGCCCATGACCGGGGGCCCTTCAGCGACCGCCACGAAAACGGTGTCGACCTCAACGTGGAAGTGCTGTTCACCCCCATCATCATGCTGCCCGGCCTGCCCCGCCCCCACCTGGGGGCCACCCTCAACTTCAACGGCGACACCAGCATGGCCTATGCCGGGCTCACCTTCCCTTTCCACGATTCCCGCCGCTGGTTCGGCAACGGCTTCATCGGCGGCGCGGTGCACAACGGCCCCCTGCACAAGGACCCGGTGGGCTGCCAGGTGAACAGCGACTGCGGTTTCGGCGTGCGCCTGCTGCCCCGCTTCGGCCTGGAGTGGGGTTATTACCTCGACAGCGAGACCGCCGTGTCCCTGTTCTTCGACCACCAGTCCCACAAGTGGCTGGTGGAAGGGGAGAACGAGGGCATCGACCACCTGGGCCTGCGCTACCGGCGGCCGTTCTGAGCAAGCTCGACCACCCCGCTTGAGACGCCGGCCCTCCGGCCTCATATGAAGCGTCAGCATCCACCCGCGAAAAAGGGAGACATCATGCGCAAGACCCTGGCTTACCTCCTCATCCTGTGGACCGCCCTGACCCTGTCGGGCTGCGGCTACAACACCCTCCAGGCCCAGGACGAGGCCATCAACGCCGGCTGGTCCGAGGTGCTCAACCAGTACCAGCGCCGGGCCGACCTGGTGCCCAACCTGGTGAACACGGTGAAGGGCTACGCCGCCCACGAGCAGGACATCCTGGTGCGGGTCACCGAGGCCCGGGCCCGGGTGGGCCAGATCCAGGCCACGCCGGAGATGGTCAACGACCCCGCCGCCCTGGAGCGGTTCCAGGCCGCCCAGGCGGAGCTCTCCGGCGCCCTGTCCCGCCTGCTTCTGGTGGCGGAAAACTATCCCAACCTGAAGGCGGACGCCGCCTTCAGGGACCTCCAGGCCCAGCTGGAGGGCACGGAAAACCGCATCACCGTGGCCCGCAACCGCTACATCAAGAACGTGCAGGAATACAACACCACGGTGCGCCAGTTCCCCAGCAACCTCACTGCCATGGTGTTCGGCATGAAGACCAAGGCCAACTTCACCGTGGAGAACGAGAAGGCCCTGGCCGCGCCGCCCAAGGTGGATTTCGGCGCCCCGGCGGCCGCACCCCAGGGGTATTGAGCGGCTGCCACCCATGACCGCCCCTGGCCTGGCAGCCCTCGGGCTACGGCATCCCCATCAAGGGTGGCGGGCCATCCGGCTCTGGCTGCTTGGCCTGCTCCTCGCCCTGCCCGCCTGGCCGGCCTTGGCCCAGGTGCCGGTGCCCCCCCTGGCTGGCCGGGTCAACGACCTCACCGGCACCCTTTCCGCCGATCAGCGCCAGGCCCTGGAAACCAGACTGGCCGCCTTCGAGGCGGAAAAGGGCAGCCAGCTGGCCGTGCTGCTGGTGCCCACCACCCGGCCGGAGACCGTGGAGCAATTCGGCATCCGCGTGGCCGAGGCATGGAAACTGGGACGCAAGGGCATCGATGACGGCGTGCTGCTGCTGGTGGCCAAGGAGGATCAGGCCCTGCGCATCGAGGTGGGCTACGGCCTGGAAGGCGTCATTCCCGACGCGGTGGCGAAACGGGTCATCGAGGAGATCATCGTGCCCCGCTTCAAGGCGGGGGACTTCGCCGGCGGCGTGAATGCCGGCGCCGAGGCCCTCATGGGCCTGGTGAAGGGCGAGGCCCTGCCCGCGCCCCAGACCGGGGACGGCGGACTCCCGGGCGTGGCCTTCTTCGAGGACATCCTGCCCGTGGCCCTGCTGTTCGTGTTCGTGGTGGGCAGCGTGCTGCGCGCCCTCCTTGGCCGGCTCCTGGGGGCCGGCGCGGCCTCGGGCCTGGCCTTCGCCGTGGGCGGGTGGCGGCTGGGCAGCGCCCTGGTGGCCGTGGTCATCGCCGTCAGCGTCTTTTTCATCACCGTGGCGGGCAGTGCC
>CAZREY010000256.1:0-4155 GCA_964599015.1 uncultured Thiobacillus sp. | reverse complement strand
CATCAAGCACGCCAAGGCCCTGAACGCCATCACCAACCCCGGTACCAACTCCTACAAGCGTCTGGTGCCCGGCTTCGAGGCCCCCGTGATGCTGGCCTACTCCGCCCGCAACCGTTCCGCCTCCATCCGTATTCCCCACGTGGCTTCCGACAAGGCCCGCCGCATCGAGACCCGCTTCCCCGACCCCATCGCCAACCCCTACATGTGCTTCGCGGCCCTGATGATGGCCGGCCTGGACGGCATCCAGAACAAGATCCACCCCGGCGATCCCGCCACCAAGAACCTTTATGACCTGGAGCCGGAAGAGGAAGCCAAGATCCCGACCGTCTGTTCCAGCCTGGAAATGGCCCTGGACCACCTGGACAAGGATCGCGAGTTCCTGACCAAGGGCGGCGTATTCAGCAACGAGTTCATCGACGCCTACATCGAGCTGAAGATGGAAGAGGTCCAGCGCATGCGCATGACCACCCATCCCATCGAGTTCGACATGTACTACAGCGTGTAATCCAAGCCGGTCATACGTCGGTAAAGTTTCCGGCGTAGCTGCCGATATGGAGGGCGGGGACATCCCCGCCCTCTTTTTTTTCGGAGGGACAATTACTCGGCAGGAGACATACATGCGGTTTCTGAACAATCTGAAGATTGGCACGCGACTCATTGTCCTCACGGTCATCACTTCCGCGCTTCTGCTGCTCGTCGGGCTGAGCGGCATATGGGGCATGCATCAAAGCAGCCAGGCCCTGGCCCGCGTATATGACCGGCATCTGCTCTCCATCAACCAGTTGCAAAAGGTCCGGGTCACCCAATTCCAGATCCGCAACGACATCTTCCAGGCCCGTCTTTCCGGCGACAGCT
This sequence comes from uncultured Thiobacillus sp., assembly GCA_964599015.1. GTDB lineage: Bacteria > Pseudomonadota > Gammaproteobacteria > Burkholderiales > Thiobacillaceae > PFJX01. The sequence continues at coordinate 3,300 of CAZREY010000256.1, read as the reverse complement.
TCGCCGCCCAGGAAATCTTCGACCAGGTGGACAAGCGCATCCGCACCATCAGCGAATCCCTAGAGACGTACCAGAAGCAGGACCTTTCCAAGGAAGAAAAAGCCCTGCTGGAAACCTACATGGCGGCGCGCCTGAAATTTGGCATGGAGGGCGTCGGCAAGATGCGCGACCTGCTCAATGCCGAGGACTTCGAAGGCGCGGATGCCCACAGCAAGGAGGTCATGGACCCCACCTTCACCCAGGCCCAGGCGGCCGTGGACGCCCTGATCGACCACCTCACCGGCGAAGCGGGGGCTTACCGCGAGAAGACCGAGCACCTGGCCAAGATACTCAACACCACGGCCATCGCCATCGTCGTCGTCGGACTGGTCCTGGCCATTGCCCTGGGCCTGGTTATCCGCCTCTCCATCGTGCACGGTGCCATGCACCTGGAAACCGCGGCCACTCATCTGGCCCAGGGTGATCTGACCAGTAATGTGCAGCTTCCCGGCCGCGATGAACTGGCCCAGGTGGCCAGCGCCTTCAACCGCATGTCCCAGGAGTTTGCCCAGATCGTGGGCGATATCCGGAACGCGGCGGAAGAGGTCAGCCACGCGGCGGCCCATACCAACCAGAACAACCAGCAGGTCGCGACGGCCTCCACCCACCAGGAACAATGCGCCCAGAACGCCAGCACCGCGGCGACCTCCCTGGCCATGACCCTGTCGGAAGTGGGCAGCAGCATCGCCGACATGGTGCGCCTGGCGGATCAGGCCAGGGACCTGGCCCGCACGGGCCAGAAAGTCATCGGCGAGGCGGCCACGGACATCGAAGCCATCTCCCAGTCCGTCAACCAGACATCCAGCGTCATCACCTCCCTGGGCAGCCATTCCGATGTGATCGGCAACATCGTCGGCGTCATCAAGGACATTGCCGACCAGACCAATCTGCTGGCTCTCAATGCCGCCATCGAGGCTGCCCGGGCCGGCGAACAGGGACGGGGCTTCGCGGTGGTGGCGGACGAGGTACGCAAGCTGGCCGAGCGCACCGCCCGCGCCACCGATGAAATCTCTTCCACCATCCAGACCATCCAGGGCGAAACCGCGCAAGCGGTTCAGACCATGGAATCCGCCCAGCGGGATGTCACCCAGGGCGTGGAAAAGGCCAAGCAGGGTGATCAGGCCATTGCCGACATCTATCAGGCCGTGGCTACCCTGACCGAACAAATCCACGCCATCGACGGCATCCGTGTGCGTCAGGACGAGGCCAGCCGGGAAATCTCCCACCGGGTGCATGAAATCCTCAGCATGGCGGGAGACAACCGCATGACAGCGGAGAACTCCGCCGCCGCCGCTGGCGCCCTGACCAATCTGTCCGAGCGGCTGACCACGGCCGTGAGCCGCTTCCGCCTGGGAACCTGAGGCCACGCTCCGGGTCGGATCGGTCGCGCACCTATAATCACACCCGTATGGACACGACCGACAGCACACTCCGCGCCCGCGCCGTCTTCGCCCCCAGGCCGACACTCCCCTCCGCCGTGGGGGTTGGCGCGACTCTGGTTTGCCTGGCCTGGTCCTGCCTCAGCCACGCGGAAATCTACAAGTTCGTGGACGACAACGGTTTCGTCACCTACACCAACATGCCGCGCCCCGGGACAAAACCCGAACTGGTCATCCCCGATGCCGGCCAGGCGCCCCAGAAGGATGCCAGCCCCGTCACCACGACCAAACGGAAACCCAGTGGCCGTGCCTCCAGCACGCCGGCCTATTTCCCCCGCGTCGACACCAGCACCCAACGCAAACGGGACGACATGCGCCGCCAGTTGCTGGAAGAAGAGTTGCACAGCGAACAGCGCAACCTGGCGGCCGTGAGATCCGCCACCGCCACGGCCAGTCGGCAGCCGGGGGCAGACTTGAAGAAACTGCTGGACGCCGTGCGTCTGCACGAGAAGAACATCGAGATGCTGAACAAGGAGCTTTCCCACATCCGCTGATGTTTCTCCGGGGCTCCGGCACACCCCGCCTGCTAAAATCCGCATCCCTATCAACCAGTTGCACGATCATGCGGATCTCCCAATTCTTTCTCTCCACGTCCAAGGAAGCCCCCGCCGAGGCGGAACTCATCAGCCACAAGCTGATGCTGCGCGCCGGCCTCATCAAGCGTCTGGGCTCCGGCCTGTATACCTGGATGCCCCTGGGCCTGCGCATCCTGCGCAAGGTGGAGGCCATCGTGCGGGAGGAGATGAACCGGGCCGGCGCCATTGAACTGCTCATGCCCGCTGTGCAACCCGCCGAGTTGTGGCAGGAATCCGGACGCTGGGCCGTATTCGGCCCCCAGATGCTGAAGATCAAGGACCGCCACGACCGGGATTTCTGCTTCGGCCCCACCCACGAGGAAGTCATCACCGACCTGGCCCGCAAGGAAATCCGCTCCTATCGCCAACTGCCGGTGAACTTCTATCAGGTGCAGACCAAGTTCCGGGACGAGATCCGCCCCCGCTTCGGCGTCATGCGGGCCCGGGAATTTCTCATGAAAGATGCCTATTCCTTCCATGCCGACGAGGACAGCCTGGATGCCACCTACCGGGTCATGTACGAGACCTACAGCCGCATCTTCACCCGCCTGGGCCTGAAATTCCGCGCCGTGGCGGCGGACACGGGTGCCATCGGCGGTTCCGGCTCCCATGAATTCCACGTGCTGGCGGATTCCGGCGAGGACGCCATCGCCTTCTGTCCCGCCTCCGACTACGCCGCCAACGTGGAGATGGCCGAGGCCCTGGCACCGGTCACCGACCGGGCCAACGCGGCGGAAACCATGCGTGACGTGGATACGCCAAAGCAGACCACCTGCGAGGACGTCGCCGCCCTGCTTGGCATTCCGCTCCAGAAGACCGTCAAGCTCATCGCCGTGGTGGCTGCCGACCGGCTGAATGTGCTGCTGGTGCGCGGCGACCACAACCTGAATGAAGTGAAGGCCTGCAAGGTGGAAGGCCTGGCCGATTTCCGCTTCGCCAGCGAGGAGGAAATCCGCGCCACCTTCAACTGCCCCCCCGGCTTCCTGGGACCCATCGGCCTGGACCGAGGCAAGATCCGGGTCATTGCCGACCGCACCGTGGCCGCCATGTCGGACTTCGTCTGTGGCGCCAACAAACCCAAGCTCCACACCGCCGGCGTCAACTGGGGCAGAGACCTGCCCGAACCGGACCTGGTCGCCGACATCCGCGACGTGGTGGTGGGCGACCCCAGCCCGGACGGCCAGGGCAGACTGGACCTGTGCCGGGGCATCGAGGTGGGCCACATCTTCAAGCTGGGTACCAAATAC
>CAZREY010000255.1:0-4158 GCA_964599015.1 uncultured Thiobacillus sp. | reverse complement strand
CATCGAGTTCGACTACTGCTGCGTGCACGCCGCCCTGGCCATGCGGGAGGATGGTTATGAAACCATCATGGTCAACTGCAACCCGGAAACCGTATCTACGGACTACGACACCTCCGACCGCCTCTACTTCGAGCCGCTCACCCTGGAGGACGTGCTGGAGATCGTGCGCATCGAGAAGCCCTTCGGTGTCATCGTCCAGTACGGCGGCCAGACTCCCCTGAAGCTGGCACGGGACCTGGAGGCCAACGGCGTGCCCATCATCGGCACCACGCCGGACATGATCGACGCCGCCGAGGACCGGGAACGCTTCCAGCAGATGCTGCACAAGTTGGGCCTGCTCCAGCCCCCCAACCGCACGGCCCGGGCCGAGGACGAGGCCATACGCCTGGCAGCCGAGATCGGCTACCCCCTGGTGGTGCGGCCCTCCTACGTGCTGGGCGGCCGGGCCATGGAGATCGTGCGGGAAGAGGCCGATCTGCAGCGCTACATGCGGGAGGCGGTGAAGGTTTCCAACGACTCCCCCGTGCTGCTGGACCGCTTCCTGAACGACGCCATCGAGGTGGATGTGGACGCCCTCTCCGACGGCGAGCAGGTGCTGATCGGCGGCATCATGGAACACATCGAGCAGGCCGGTGTGCACTCCGGCGATTCCGCCTGCTCCCTGCCGCCCTACAGTCTGTCCCCCGCCATCCAGGACGAACTGCGCCGCCAGACCGTGGCCATGGCCAAGGCCCTCAACGTGGTGGGCCTCATGAACGTGCAGTTCGCCATCAAGGGCGACACCGTGTATGTGCTGGAGGTGAACCCCCGCGCCTCCCGCACCGTGCCCTTCGTCTCCAAGGCCTCCGGCCGCCAGCTGGCCAAGATCGCCGCCCGTTGTATGGCGGGCAAGACCCTGAAGGAGCAGAACGCCGAGCATGAGGTGATCCCCCCCTACTACTCGGTGAAGGAGGCGGTGTTCCCCTTCCGCAAGTTCCCTGGCGTGGACCCCATCCTGGGGCCGGAGATGAAATCCACGGGCGAGGTCATGGGCGTGGGCGAGAGCTTCGGCGAGGCCTTCCTCAAGGCCCAGTATGGTTCCAGCGTGAAGCTGCCCAAGTCCGGCCATGCCTTCATCTCCGTGCGGGATCCCGAACATCCCCAAGTGGCGGAAATCGCCCACCACCTGCACGAACTGGGGTTCAGGCTGTTCGCCACCAGCGGCACGGCGCGCAACATCGACACCGCCGGCGTGCCCGTGACCCGGGTCAACAAGGTGGCGGAAGGGCGTCCCCATATCGTCGACATGATCAAGAACAAGGACATCCACCTGATCATCAACGTGGTGGAGGACAAGCGCGCCGTGGTGGATTCCTTCGCCATACGTGCCGCGGCCCTGACCCAGAATGTGCCCTACTTCACCACCCTGGCCGGCGCCAAGGCGGCGTGCCTGGGCATGAAGGACCGGCGCGACATCACCGTTTACCCGCTGCAGGAACTGCACCAGCGCCTGCGCTGAAACACCGAGGTACCTATGAACAAAGTCCCCCTGACCGTGGTCGGCGCGGAAAAGCTCCGCCATGAACTGCACCGCCTCAAGACCGTGGAACGGCCCAGCGTCATTGAGGCCATCGCCGAGGCCCGTTCCCACGGCGACCTGTCGGAAAACGCGGAATATGATGCCGCCAAGGAAAAGCAGGGCTTCATCGAAGGCCGCATCAAGGAACTGGAAGGCAAGCTGGCCAATGCCCAGATCATCGACCCCCGCCACCTGGACGCGGACGGCCGCGTGGTGTTCGGGGCCACCGTGGAACTGGTGGACGCGGAAAGCGGCGACGAGGTGAAGTACCAGATCGTCGGCGACGACGAGGCCGACATCAAGGCGGGCAAGATATCCGTCAGCTCCCCCATCGCTCGGGCCCTCATCGGCAAATATGCCGGCGACGTGGCGGACGTGCATGCTCCGGGAGGCCTGCGCCACTACGAAATCGTCGACGTCCACTACCTCTAAGTGAAGCGCTTACCTGATCTCCTGGCCGCCTGGTCCGTCGCCCTGTGGGTGGGCGGCCTGTGGGCCGTGGGCTACCTGGCGGCGCCGGCCCTGTTCTACAACCTGGATGACCGGGTGCTGGCTGGCTTCGTGGCGGGCAAGATGTTCACCTGGATGGCCTGGGTGGGCATGGCGTGCGGTGGCTGGCTGCTGGTCTATCGCCTTGGCCGTCATGCCGGCGCGGTGGTGAAGCAGGGTTTTTTCTGGATCGTGGTAGCCATGCTGCTGCTGACTGTCGCCCAGCATTTCGGCATCCGCCCCATCCTGGAGGAACTCAAGGACCAGGCCATGCCCAAGGATGTGATGGAAAGCCTGTTCCGGGACCGGTTCCAGGCGTGGCACGGGATTTCCAGCGTGGTCTACCTGATCCAGAGCCTCCTGGGTCTGGCCCTGGTGGCCAAGCAGGGCGGCAAGTAACCCTCAGGGCAGCTTGATCCGGGGCTTGTCGGCGGGGCGGTACAGCAGCAGCAGCTTGCCGATATGCTGCACCGGTGCGGCATCCAGGGCTGCGCACAACTCCATGAACCATGCCTCCCGGGCCTCCCGGTCATCCCCCAGCACCCTGACCTTGATGAGCTCATGGGCTTTCAGGGCCCGGCCGGCCTCCAGGATTACCGCCTCGGTCAGGCCGGCGTTGCCGATCATGACCACGGGCTTCAGAGTGTGGCCCTGGGCCTTGAGGAACTTGCGTTGTTCGGTCGTGAGTTGCAGCATGGAAATCTCCTGGAAGGGCGGCGATCTTATCACCACCCTCCGCCAACCCGCCGCCACTGCGGTGATGCGAAGCCTATGAAAAGACAAGCCAAAACCCGCGAGTGGCACCATCGCCACGTGCATGATTTCTACGTCCGTCAGGCTACCGAGCAGGGCTGGCGTTCCCGCGCCGCCTTCAAGCTCATGGAGATCGACGACAAGGACCGCCTGCTGAAGCCCGGCCAGGTGGTGGTGGATCTGGGCTGCGCCCCCGGCGGCTGGTGCCAGGTGGCGGCCAGCCGCATGAAGGGCCAGGGCCGCGTCATCGGCATCGACCTGCTGGAGATGACCGGCATCAACGGCGTGACCTTCATCCAGGGGGATTTCACCGAGGATGCCGCCCTGGCCGAGCTGGAAACCGCCCTGGCGGGGAAAAAGGCCAACCTTGTACTTTCCGACATGGCCCCCAATATCACCGGCATAGTCGTCTCCGATCAGGCCCGGGTCTATGCCCTGGCGGAGCTGGCCCTGGATTTCGCGGTCCAGCACCTTGAACCCGACGGCGCTTTTCTCATCAAAGTCTTTCAGGGCGCGGGCTTCGAGGAGTTTGTGAAGGCCATGCGCGCTGTGTTCAGGAATGTGGCCACGCGAAACCCGGATGCCTCCCGGGACCGGAGCCGTGAATGTTATCTGCTGGGGCGAGGGCTCAAGCAATCCAGCTGAAGCGCCGTTAGAATGGTGTATGCGGAACTGCCGCGAAGGAGTGAAAGTTGAATAACCTGTTCAAGAACGTCGCCATCTGGCTGGTCATCGCGCTGGTGCTGATGACGGTGTTCAATCAGTTCAATACCCGGCCGGGCGCGACCCAGTCCCAGGTGGACTATTCCCAGTTCATCGAGGAGGTGCGCAGCGGCCAGGTGGCCAAGGTCACCATCGACGGCCATGTGCTGCGGGGCGTGCGCGCGGACGGCCGCCGCTTCAACACCTATGCGCCTTCCGACCCCTGGATGGTGTCCGACCTGCTGAAGTATGGCGTGCAGGTGGAGGCCAAGCCGGAGGAAGAGCCCTCCATGCTCATGAGCATATTCATTTCCTGGTTTCCCATGATTCTGCTGATCGGCGTGTGGATCTTCTTCATGCGCCAGATGCAGGGGGGCGGCAAGGGCGGAGCGTTCTCCTTCGGCAAGAGCAAGGCCCGCATGCTGGACCAGGAAACCAATACCATCACCTTCGCCGACGTGGCCGGCTGCGACGAGGCCAAGGAGGAGGTGGGCGAACTGGTGGAATTCCTGCGTGATCCGTCCAAGTTCCAGAAGCTGGGCGGCCGCATCCCCCGGGGCGTGCTCATGGTGGGTTCCCCCGGCACCGGCAAGACCTTGCTGGCGAAAGCCATCGCCGGTGAGGCCAAGGTGCCCTTCTTCAGCATCTCCGGCTCC
>CAZREY010000254.1:0-4164 GCA_964599015.1 uncultured Thiobacillus sp. | reverse complement strand
CCACAGCATGTCCTGCTTGGGATGGCGCAGGTTGTTGAAATTGACCGGCACCGGCTTGGCCCAGCCGAACAGGATGCCCCCCAGGACGATGGTGATGGCGGGGACGATGATGGTGCCCACCAGATCGATATGGCGCAGGGGATTCACGCTGATGCGCCCCATCATCTGGGCCGTGCGGTCGCCGAAGCGCAGGGCGGCGTAGCCGTGGGCCGCCTCGTGGAGGGTGATGGCGAAGATCACCGGCAGGGCGAACACGGCGATCTTCTGAATAAGATTAAGTTCCAACGATAAGCCTTTGTCAAAAACCGAGTTTTCCCGGATCGCCGGCACCCGTGCGCAGCAATTCCGGCGGCTCCACATGCAGGTCGATGACGGTGGTGGGGACCAGGCTGCAAAAGCCTGCTTCCAGTATGACATCCACCCGGTTGCCCAGGCGTTCGCTGATCTCGTCCGGGTCATTGAGGGGGTATTCGTCCCCGGGCAGTTGCAGGGTCACGGACAGGATGGGTTCCCCCAGTTCCTCCAGCAGCATGGCCACCACGGCATTGTCCGGCACCCGCAGGCCGATGGTGCTGCGCTTGGGGTGCTGCAGGCGCCGGGGTACTTCCCGGGTGGCCTCCAGGATGAAGGTATAGCCGCCGGGGGTGGCCGCCTTGAGGATGCGGTACTGCCTGTTGTCCACCCGGGCATAGCGGGCGATTTCCGACAGGTCCTTGCACACCAGGGTGAAATGGTGCCGGTCGTCCACGCCGCGGATGAGGCGGATGCGCTCCATGCCTTCCTTGTTGCCGATCATGCAGCCCAGGGCGTAGCAGGAATCCGTGGGGTAGACCATGACGCCGCCCTTGCGCAGCAGGCGCACGGCTTCCTTGATGAGCCGCTCCTGGGGGTTCACCGGGTGGAGGGAAAGGACCTGGGCCTCGGCCATGGCGCCTACCACCTCGCCCAGATGGGCGTGCAGCGTTCCGGCAGGGCCATGGGACGGCCCATGATGCTGCCCAGCTCCCGCCCACCTTCCCCCGGGGCATGGAAGTCCGACCCGACGGAAGCCAGCAGGCCGTATTCCACCGCCAGGTCGGCGAACACGGGCACCTGGTCCGCGGGCTGGCTGCCGGTGACCACTTCGATGCCTTCCCCCCCCGCGTCGCGGAACTCCGACAGGAGCAGGCGGATTTTTTCCCGCCCGAACTTGTAGCGGCCGGGATGGGCGATGACCGCCTGGCCACCGGCGGCGTGGATCCAGTTCACCGCCTCCTCCAGGCTGGCCCACTCGTGGGACACGTAGCCGGGTTTGCCCTTGACCAGGAATTTCTTGAACACGGTCTTCACGTCCTTCACCACGCCCTCGTCCACGAGGAAGCGGGCGAAATGGGTACGGCCGATGAGTTCCTTGTTGAGGGCGTAGGCATAGGCGCCTTCCAGGGCCCCGGGAATGCCGATCTTCGCCAGTTCATCGGCCATGCGCTGGGCCCGCTGGCGGCGCCCGCCCCGGTTCCGTGCCAATCCCTCCCGCAGGGCGGCGTTGGCCGGGTCCACCTGCAAGCCCACGATATGTACCGTGGCCCTGCCCCAGGTGATGGAAACCTCCACGCCGGGCACCAGCCTGAGCACAGTCCCCGCGGCCGCCGCCTGGGCCTCTTCCAGGCCGGACAGTTCGTCGTGGTCCGTCAGGGACAGGCAATCGACCCCCTGGCCGACGGCCCGTTGCACCAGCATGGCGGGGGAGAGGACACCGTCCGAGGCGGTGGAATGACAGTGGAGGTCGAAAACCGGCATGGAAACAAGCTTGTGACAGGACTGGCAATCATAGCAAAATGCCCGCGCCGGACCTGGACCGACAGTGTCGCCTTCCAACTTTGCGGTGGTATTAACGCCTTGAAATTCCTCTTCGACCTTTTCCCCATCATCCTGTTCTTCGTGGCCTACGAACTGGGCGAGACGTTCCCGGAACAGGCCAACGCCATCCTGCTGGCCCTGGGCGTGCACCTGGAAAGCGCCACCAAGCCCGGGGTGTTCCTGGCCACCCTGGTGGCCATCCTCGCCACCTTCATCCAGCTGGGCTGGGCCTGGCTCAAGTACCGCAAGATCGACACCATGCTGTGGGTGTCCCTGGTGCTCATCGTCGGGTTCGGCGGCCTGACCCTGTTCCTCCACGACGAAACCTTCATCAAGTGGAAGCCCACGGTGCTGTACTGGATCTTCGCCCTTGCCCTGGGTCTTGCGCCCCTGCTGTTCGAGCGCAACCTGATCCGCCTGATGATGGAAAAACAGATCACCCTGCCGGAGGATGTCTGGGCCAAGCTCAATCTGGGCTGGGCCGGTTTTTTCGCCTTCATGGGGGTGGCCAACCTGTATGTGGCCCTCAACTACTCCACGGATGCCTGGGTCAATTTCAAGATGTTCGGGTCCCTGGGCCTGATGCTGGTGTTCGTCATCGGCCAGACCCTGTACCTGTCGCGCCACATGGACGCCGCGGAACAAAGGGAAAAGGAATGAACCTGTTTTATGCCATCGTCGGCGAGGACGTGCCCGACAGCCTGGAAAAACGCCTCGCGGCCCGTCCGGCCCATCTGGAACGGCTCAACCAACTCAGGGATGAAGGCCGCCTGCTGCTGGCCGGCCCCTTTCCCGCCATCGACAGTCCGGACCCGGGCCCCGCCGGCTTTTCCGGCAGCCTCATCGTCGCCGCCTTCGATAATGTGCAGGCCGCCCAAGCCTGGGCCGACTCGGATCCCTACGTGGTCGCCGGAGTCTATGCCAAGGTGACGGTCAAGCCTTTCAAACGGGTGCTGCCTTGACCGCCCAGGCCATGGACACCATCGGGGCAATGAAGACCCGGCTGGCCGTCCTGAACCCGCAGCACGTGGAGATCATCGACGAATCCGCCCTCCATGCCGGCCACGCCGGGGCCAAGTCCGGCGGCGGCCACTACCAGCTCACCATCATCTCGGCGGCCTTTTCCGGACAGAATGCCGTGGGACGGCATCGCCTCATCTACCAGGCCCTGGGCGACCTGATGTCCAGACACATCCACGCCCTGTCCATCACCGCCCTGACTCCCGACGAGCTCTGACAGCCAGGAACTCCCGGGCCCAGAAACCGTCCACTTCGCTGCTCAATCTCGTTTTTCACTCCGAAGGACTTCCATGCATCGCACCCTCCTCGCCCTGCCCATCCTCGCCGCCCTGTCCTTCACCACGATGGCCGCCGATGCCCCCGCCAAGCAGGAGGCAGACCCCAAGGCCCCCATCGCCGTGGTGAACGGCGTGGCCATTCCCGCCATCTACGCCGACTTCGTGCGCCAGAACAGGCTTTCCCGCAACCTGCCGCCGGAAATGCTGACCCCGGAATCCCTGCGCGATTCCCTGGTGGCTTCCGAATTGCTGGTACAGGATGCCCTGAAAAAGGGTCTGGACAAGGAGCCCACCGTGGCCGCCGCCGTGGAGTTCCAGCGCCGGGAACTGCTGGGCAAGGCCGCCCTGGAGGATTTCGCGCGCAAGAACCCTGTAAGCGAAGAACTCATGAAGGCCGAGTATGACAACGCCAAGGCCAAGGCCGGCGACAAGGAATACCGTGCCCGCCATATCCTGGTCGCCACGGAAAAGGAGGCCAAGGACCTGCTGGCGCAACTGAAGAAACCCAAGACCAAGTTCGAGGACCTGGCCAAGAAGCACTCCAAGGACAGTTCCGCCGGCAAGGGCGGCGACCTGGACTGGACCCTGCCCGCCAATCTTGTGCCGGAATTCGCCCAGGCCATGACAGCCCTGAAGAAAGGCCAGACGTCCACCTCCCCGGTACAGACCCAGTTCGGCTGGCACATCATCCGCCTGGACGACATCCGTAACCTGGACTTCCCCGCCTACGACAAGATCAAGGGCCGCATCGCCGGCCAGTTGCAGCAGCAGGCCGTGCGCCGCTACGTCCAGGCATTGCGGGCGGAAGCCAAGGTGGAATGAGCCCCCTTGCCTGCGGCGCGCCTAGATGTCGCAGGCACCGCCGGGGGTGACCGGCAGGGCCTGGCCGTAGTCCATGCAGGCCAGATTCTTCAGCACCGCGCGCAGGCGTTCCATGACGTTGGCCAGGGTGGATTCGATCACCTCGGGTGAAATACCCTCCGCACTGTCACCCCGGCCGGCGGCCCAGTTCACCGACACGGCCACGGCC
>CAZREY010000253.1:0-4179 GCA_964599015.1 uncultured Thiobacillus sp. | reverse complement strand
AATCCAACGTGGACCTCACCGCCGAACTGGTGAACCTCATCGTGGCCCAGCGCATGTACCAGGCCAACGCCCAGACCGTGCGGGCCCAGGACCAGATCCTGCAGACCCTGGTGAACCTGCGATGAAACAGGGCAAAGGTAGGAGGCCCGCTTGCGGGCCGATCGGCATCCTCCACCCGCCCCACGTCAGCGGAAGGGGATGTTCGTTCCGCGGCACGTATCACGGTCGCCGGTGTGGTTGTTCGGCCCGCAAGCGGGCCTCCTACGGGTCCGGAGGACGCGCATGGACCGCGTGATCTACATCGCCATGACCGGGGCCCGGGAAATCACCCGCCAGCAGGCGGCGGTGTCCCACAACCTGGCCAATGTCTCCACCCATGGCTTCAAGCAGGAACTCAATGTGTTCCGCGCCCTGCCGGTGGTGGGGGAGGGTGCCAGGACCCGGGCCTTCGTGCTGGAGACCACCCCGCGCACGGACTTCACCAGCGGCGCCATCCAGGAAACCGGCCGCGCCCTGGACGTTGCCGTGCGGGGCCAGGGCTGGATCGCGGTGCAGGACGCCGGCGGCAGGGAGGCCTATACGCGCATGGGCCATATGCAGGTGGGCGTCAACGGCATCCTGCAAACCACCAACGGCTACAACGTGATGGGAGAGGGGGCGCCCATCGCCGTGCCGCCGGACCAGGACATCCTCATCGGCAAGGACGGCACCGTATCCACCGTGCCCCTGGGCCAGGGCCTTAACGCCGTCGCCATCGCCGGCCGGATCAAGCTGGTGAACCCGCCCGAGGCCGACCTGAAGCGGGGCGAGGACGGGCTGTTCCGCGCCGCCGACGGCCAGCCCGCCCTGGCGGACGCCAACGTGCAGGTCGTCGCCGGGGCCCTGGAAACCTCCAACGTGAACCCCGCCGAGGCCCTGGTTTCCATGGTCAGCCTGGCGCGGCAGTTCGACATGAACATGCGCATCCTGCGCGCCGCCGATGAAAACCACCGCAGCGCCGACAAGGTGCTGAGCATGAACGCCTGATAGAGCACGAGAGGACACCCGCCATGTTGCGTTCCCTGCATATCGCCCGCACCGGCCTGGAGGCCCAGCAGACCCAGCTGGACGTGATCTCCAACAACCTGGCCAACGTCTCCACCACGGGCTTCAAGCGCAGCCGCGCGGTGTTCGAGGACCTGCTGTACCAGATCATCCGCCAGCCGGGCGCCAATTCCAGCCAGCAGACCCTGCTGCCCTCCGGCTTCCAGCTGGGGGTGGGCGTGCGCACCGTGGCCACGGAGCGCATCCATACCCAGGGCAGCCTGCAGGAAACCGGCAACGGCCTGGACGTGGCCATCAACGGCCGGGGCTTCTTCCAGATCCAGATGCCGGATGGCTCCATCGCCTACACCCGGGACGGCTCTTTCCAGGTGAACGACCAGGGCACCCTGGTCACCGCCAGCGGCTACATCCTCCAGCCCCAGATGCAGATCCCCCAGGACGCGTTGCTGGTCACCATCGCCCGGGACGGCGTGGTCACCGTGACCCAGCCGGGCAATCCCAACACCATCAGCCAGCTGGGCCAGATCCAGCTCGCCACCTTCATCAATTATTCCGGCCTGCAGAGCGCCGGCGAGAACCTCTACCTGGAAACGGCCGCTTCGGGTCCGCCCCAGGTGGACAACCCCGGCAATACCGGCCTGGGCGTGCTCAACCAGAGCTTCGTCGAGACCTCCAACGTGAACGTGGCCGAGGAGCTGGTGAACATGATCGTCACCCAGCGGGCCTACGAGCTGAATTCCCGCGCCATCACCACCTCGGACCAGATGCTCCAGCGTCTGACCCAGATCTGAGGACGTGGGTTGAGGAGCACATCATGAAAACCATCGGTCCATTGATCGCGGTGGCCCTGCTGGCGGGATGCGCGGCCACGCCGGAGACCCAGATCAGGCATCCCCTCAGCGCCCGGCCCCAGCTGCCCACCGCCCAGGCGGACAACAACGGCGCCATCTTCCAGGCCGGGGCCAGCCAGGCCCGGCCCGGCATGGCGCTGTTCGAGGACCGCCGCGCCAGGCGCGTGGGGGACATCCTCACCGTGAACCTGGTGGAGAAGACCGAGGCCAAACGCAAGTCCGAGACCACGGACGAGCGCAAGGCCAACGGCAGCATCGATGTGCCCGTGCCCACCATCCTGGGCAAGACGCCGCCGGTGATCGGCGCCACGACATGGGACATAGCTTCCAGCAACAAGATCGAACTGAAGGACAACGAGACCAACACCAACGAAGTGAAAGGCGCCATCACGGTGACCGTGGTGGAGGTGCTGGCCAACGGCAACCTGCTGGTGGCGGGCGAGAAGCAGGTGCGCATCAACCAGGACACGGAATACATCCGCCTGGCCGGGGTGGTGAATCCCAATCAGATCAGCGCCAGCAACTCCGTGAATTCCACCCAGATGGCGGACGTGCAACTGGAGTCCACCAATTCCCAGAAATTCGACAAGAGCCAGGTGGCCGGCCTGCTGGCCCGTTTCTTCCTGACCATGCTGCCGTTCTGAGGAGGCCGACATGAAAAACCTCATCGCCTGCCTGCTTGCCACCGCCGCCCTCATGGCCAGTGCACCCGGCATGGCCGAGCGCATCAAGGACATCGCCAACATCGACGGCGTGCGCACCAACCAGCTGGTGGGCTATGGCATCGTCGTGGGCCTGGACGGCACCGGCGACAACTCGCCCCTCACCAACCAGGGCCTGGCCAACCTGATGGGCAACCTGGGCATGACCACCGGCCAGAACCTGGCCACCAAGAACGCGGCCTCGGTCATGGTCACGGCCCAGCTCCAGCCCTTCGTCAAGCCGGGCCAGACCATCGACGTCACCGTCTCCTCCCTAGGCGGGGCCAAGAGCCTGCGGGGCGGCACCCTGCTCATGACCCCCCTCAAGGGCGCCGACGGCCAGATCTACGCCATGGCCCAGGGCAGTCTGCTGGTAGGGGGAGCGGGGGCTTCTGCCGGCGGGTCCTCCACCACGGTGAACCATCTGTCCGCCGGGCGCATTCCCGCCGGCGCCACCGTGGAGCGGGCCGTGCCCACCCGGGTGGGGCAGGGGGATTTCATCCACCTGGAACTGAAGGACATGGACTTCACCACCGCCAACCGGGTGAGCGAGGCCATCGGCCGCCAGTTCGGCCGGGGCACGGCCATTCCCCTGGACGGCCGGGTCATCCAGGTGAAGGCCCCGGCGGACCCGGGCCAGCGGGTGGCCTTCCTGTCCCAGCTGGAAAACCTGAACCTCAATCCGGGCACCCCCACGCCGAAGGTCATCATCAACGCCCGCACCGGCTCCATCGTCATGAACCAGCTGGTGGCGGTGGAGAAGTGCGCCATCGCCCACGGCAACCTGTCCGTCACCGTCACCGCCGAGCCCCAGGTCTCCCAGCCCGGCGCCCTGTCCGGCGGCCAGACCGTGGTGACCCAGACGGCAGACATCCAGGTCAAGAGCGACAAGGGCGAGCTCATGGTGCTGCCCGCCTCCGCCTCCCTCAATGAAGTGGTGAAGGCCCTCAACGCCGTGGGCGCCACGCCCCAGGACCTGCTGGCCATCCTCCAGGCCATGAAGGCCGCCGGCGCCCTGAAGGCGGAGCTGGAGATCATCTGAATGCTTGCCGTGCATGACCGCCTCGCCGTCGATGTGGCCGATGCCCAGGCCCTCAGGGCCCAGGCCGCCCGGGGTGACCGTGGGGCCCTGGCGGGCGCGGCCAAGCAGTTCGAGGCCCTGCTGGTGACCCAGATGCTGAAGGCCATGCGCCAGACCCGCTTCAGCGATGAAGACGATCCCATGAACGGCGGCGAAAGCATGAAGCTGTACCGGGACCTGCTGGACCAGCAATGGGCCAGCCAGTTGACCAAGGGCCGGGGCCTGGGATTCGCCGAGATGATGGTGAAGGCCATGGAACGGATGCCCCAGTCCGCCCAGGAAAAGCCGCCCGAGGTTTCCGCCCCGGCCCTGGGTCGCGCCGCCCCGGGCCCGGCGGCGCAGGCGGTGGCGGCGGCCGGAAACGGCATGGCCCCCCGCGCGGCCGATATCGAAACATCGGCGCCGCCCGCCGGCCCCAGCGTCCCATCCATCCAGGCCGATTTCCTGGCCCGCATGAAGCCCCATGCCGAGGCGGCCGCCGCCGCCACCGGCGTGCCGGCCC